>JBMYUM010000072.1:0-6296 GCA_049605375.1 Phycisphaerae bacterium
GAGAAGGACTTCTCGGCGGTCCGTGGTGATATTCTCTGGAGTGATACGGAGCAGCGCGGCTACATGCGGTTCTTCGGGTTGCCGGCGAACGATCCTACGGTTTCTCAATATCAGCTTTGGATCGTCGATCCGTCGCGAGACGAGCATCCCATTGACGGCGGCGTGTTTGATGTGTCCGTTGCCGATGGCGAAGTGATTGTCGAGTTTGAATCACGTCTTCCAGCGGACGCTCCAGCCGTTTTCGCGGTGACCGTGGAGAAACCTGGCGGTGTTGTTGTTTCAGATGGGCCTCTCGTTCTTGTTGCATCGAAGAGTAGCTGATCGAAAAACCGTTCAACCCATTCATTTGGTAGGCCTCTCTGTTTCAGGCCCACTTGATATGGTACAACCGAAACCATAGGACTGCGGGCTACGTCGTATGACGCGGACTGAAACATCGCAGGTTGGGCGTCGAGTGGGCTTAGCTCTGCTGTTGAGCGGAGCGGTTTGCCTCATCGTGCTGATCTACTGGGCGTCCTTACGCTCGGGTATTGGCGCGGGCATGCGCTATCTGCTGGCGGATCGGTGGGGCGTGGTAACGCTGATTGATTTACTGGCCGGGCTCTTGCTGGTCGCTCTTTGGATTGCTGCACTTGAACCATCCTGGTGGCGTCGTGTGTTCTGGTGGCTCGGGTTGTTGTGCCTGGGAAACCTGACCTCGTTGCTCTTCTTTGCCTGGCGATTCTATCGCTGCGGTACGGTTTCAGAGGCCTTGTTCAAGCCGAACAAGACGGAGAATCTCTCTTGAAAAGCATGCTGTATCGATGGATCGACGCAGACGGATATGCCAAGTCATGTGCGACTGAAAATCCTGATGAGGTGGAGCTGAGCCGCGGATTGCCACTGTTGGTGACGCATCTCGCCTGTTTCGGCGTCATCTGGACGGGGTGGAGTGTGGCTGCCGTTTCGGTCGCCGTGTTCATGTATTTTCTTCGGATGTTCGCGATCACCGGATTCTATCACCGCTACTTTTCTCACCGTTCGTTCCAGACCTCGCGATTCATGCAGTTTATGTTTGGCGTTCTTGGTAATTCTGCTGCTCAGCGCGGTCCGCTTTGGTGGGCCGCTCATCACCGTCATCATCACCGGCATTCGGACAAGGAGGGTGATCCGCATTCTCCAAGACTTCGTGGGCTGTGGCACGGTCACTTTGGTTGGTTGATGACGCGCGGCGCATTTGTGACCGATCGCGATGCGGTGAAGGATCTGGTCCAGTATCCCGAGTTGCGATGGCTGGATCGTTTTGATCTTGCGGTTCCGTTTCTGCTGGCCGTCGGTATGTATGGTCTCGGTGCGATTCTGGAAGCGTACGCACCGTCGTTGGGAACGAATGGATGGCAAATGCTGGTATGGGGTTTCTTCATCTCTACGGTGGTCTTGCTACACGGAACCTGCACGATCAATTCTCTGGCGCATTGGATGGGTGGTCGGCGCTTCAATACCGATGATGACAGCCGAAACAGCTTTGTTTTGGCGCTCATCACTCTCGGTGAAGGCTGGCACAACAATCATCACCGATTCCCGGGTGCTGTGCGGCAGGGGATGTACTGGTGGGAACTGGACTTGACCTACCTCGGTCTGCGCTTGATGCAGGCGATGGGGCTGGTATGGAAGTTGACACCTCACCCGGCCCATGCGTATTTGCCGCAAACACGCGAGTCGGCGGCGGACGATCGCTCGACAACAGGTGTCACGCAGTCCGCCTCGTAACCTGGTCAGTTTGATGAAACGCATTGCAATTGTCGGCAGCGGTGTCGCTGGTTTAGTCGCGGCGTACCTCTTGCGCCGTCGCCACGATGTGACGTTGTTCGAAGCGGATGACCGCCTTGGGGGTCATGCCCATACGATCAGCGTTTCGCGATCGGCCGGTGATTTTCACGTTGATACCGGATTTGTTGTTTTCAATGAGGTGGCCTATCCGAATTTCATTCGCCTGCTCGACGAACTGGGGGTTGCCTCGCAAGCCAGTGATATGAGCTTCAGCGTGCAGTGCCAGGCCAGTGGCCTTGAGTATGCAAGCCACTGTTTATTCGCGCAGCGTTCGAACTATTTCCGCCCGCGTTTCTACGGCATGCTTCGTGACATCTCCCGGTTTTTTCGCGAGGCTCGTGAAGTTCGAGATGCCGCTTACGACGAGATGACGCTAGGGGATTATTTTGCCCATCGGCGATACTCGAAGAGCTTTATCGAAGACCACCTGGTTCCCATGGGGTCTGCCATCTGGTCCGCGCAGCCCGGCGCCTTTGATCGTTTCCCCGTCCAGCACTTCGTGAATTTCTTTGATAATCACGGCTTCCTGCAGTTGCGGAATCGTTCAGCGTGGCGAACCGTGACCGGAGGATCGCGGCAGTACGTGGATGCTATCGCTCGGCACCTTGAGGGAGCCGTTCGATTGAGCTCTCCTGTCCTTGGCGTCCGACGCGATGCGGATCAGGTCAGTATCCGGACGCCGGCTGGATCTGATGTATTTGATGAAGTGGTGCTGGCCGTGCATAGTGATCAGGCGTTGGCCATGCTTGAGGATCCAAGCGATGACGAGGCTCGCGTGCTTGGGGCGATCGGTTATCAAGCCAATGACACGGTGCTTCATACAGATGAAAAACTGTTGCCGACGAACCGGCGTGCCTGGGCGAGCTGGAACTACTGGCGTCCACGTAATGCGGGGCCGACCAGCGTACAGGTCACCTATAACATGAACCGTCTTCAATGCCTCGATGCCGATGCGACGTTTTGTGTGACACTGAATCGGACCGGTGAGATTGATCAATCACATGTCATCCGCGAGCTCTCGTATGCGCATCCCGAGTATGATCGCGAGGCGTTTGACGCCCAAAAAGAATGGCATCTGATTTCGGGGCGACGTCGAACTCACTATTGCGGCGCTTATTGGGGCTACGGTTTCCATGAGGATGGCGTCAAGAGTGGGTTGGCGGTGGCGAAATCACTCGGAGAGGATTGGTAGGCGTGCATAGCTGCATGTATGAAGGCACGGTTCTCCATCGGCGTATGCGTCCGATTGAGCACACGTTTCGCTATGACCTTGCCATGCTGTATGTCGACCTCGACGAGTTGGATGAAGTTTTCGCTGGTATTTCGTGGTGCACGGTCGATGGGGACGGATTTTGCGATATCAGGAGAAAAGATCATTGGGGTGATCCGTCCACTGACCTGGCTGCGAGTGTGCGCAATCTCGTCAGTTTACGTTTGGGGCGGCGGCCGGTTGGTCCGATCCGGTTGCTGACGCAGCCGGCGTGCCTTGGTTACTGCTTTAACCCGGTGAGCTTCTACTACTGCTTTGATCATGACGGCGTGACTTTGGATGCCGTCGTCGCTGAAATTCGAAATACACCATGGAATGAGATGTATTGTTATGTGCTCGATGCACGTCAAGGTTGCACGGAGGCCGGGAACTATCGATTTACGCTGACGAAGGACTTTCATATTTCGCCCTTTATGGGCATGGATCACCGCTATGACTGGACGTTTGCCGTGCCGGACAGCGATCTGGTCGTGGGAATGCGAAATGAAGATCAACATGGCCATTTGTTCACCGCTTCGCTTACCATGAAGAAGCAGGCGATGAGTGGGAAAAACCTGCGAAGGGCTGTGGTTCGCTATCCGTTGATGACGTTCCGCGTCGTTATTGCTATCTATTGGCACGCGCTGCAACTCTGGATGAAGCGGGTTCCTTATTTTCCGCATCCGAATTCGGTTGGATGACGTTTGAGGCAAGAGACATGAGTGACATATCCCCGACATCCTGCGAACACGTTGAACCGGTGACGGCACCGGGGTTTGTGGATCGCTGGGCGCGGAAGGCCGTGATGGGCTTGCTGGCCCATGTCCGCGAGGGGTGTATCACACTCCGCGATGTAACAGGCTGCGAATGGGAATCGGGTGCCGGTGCGAAGGCTCGCTCCAGTGGGAACCAAGCACGTGATGGCGAACCAGTCAGTGTCGGTTCGCCTTCGGTTCACACGTTCGGTGAAGCCCGATCGGATTTTGATTTGTCCGTAACCATGACGATCCACCATCCCCGGTTCTATCGGCGCGTGGCTATGGGAGGAAATGCTGCGGTTGGTGATGCGTATGGCGACGGAGACTGGTCGTGCGACGATCTTGCGGCACTGGTTCGCATTCTCTCACGCCATGCTGACATCGTGGAAGCATCCGAGCGTGGGCTCGGGCGTGTGGGCGCGGTTATGATGCGGTTCATTCATGCGCTGCGGGCCAACACCAAGAAAGGAAGTCGACGGAACATTTCGGCGCACTACGACGCCGGCAATGATTTCTTCGAGTATGTCCTTGATCCAAGTCTGAGCTACTCGTGCGCGGTTTTCGAGGATGATTCATCGACGTTGTACGACGCCTCGATGGCGAAGCTCAAACGTGTGTGTGAAAAGCTACGTCTGACACCTGATGACCACTTGTTAGAGATCGGAACGGGTTGGGGCGGCTTGGCGATGTATGCTGCGGAGCATTACGGTTGCCATGTGACGACCACAACGATTTCAAGGAACCAGTATGACTATGCCGCAGCCCGGATTAAGGCCGCCGGGCTTGAAGATCGAATCACGCTGGTTATGCAGGATTATCGTGAGCTTCGCGGCCAGTTCGATAAGCTCGTCTCGATTGAGATGATTGAAGCTGTCGGCGAGCGTTATTACAACGAATTCTTCCGTCAATGTTCCTCGCTCTTGAAGCCGGATGGTCAGATGCTGATTCAGGCCATCACGATCGGCGACCACCGGTATGATCGTGCAAAGAACCGTGTGGATTTTATCAAGCGTTTTATCTTCCCCGGCAGTTGCATTCCATCAATTACGCGTTTGAACAAGTCCGTTGCAGGCTTTACCGATCTGCGACTGGTGCATCTGGAAGATATTACACCGCATTATGCGACAACCCTTCGGCATTGGCGTGAGAACATGCTGGCGTCGCTGGACAGCATCCGGGCTTTGGGATACTCCGAACGCTTCATCCGACTTTGGGAATACTACTTCGCCTATTGCGAGGGTGGATTCGCCGAGCGTTTCATCGGTGACGTGCAGTTACTCTTTGCCAAGCCTCGATGCCGTGTTGCTGCTCCGTTGACGTCCACACCGCTATCGCTGATTAACCACTGATCCATGACCACCCGAACTGTTGCGATTCTCCATTTGTTTACCGTCCATATCGGATGGTTCGGCTGTATTCTCGGCGCGGCCTACGGCTATCCCATGGCAGGGCCGGTCCTGGTGGCCCTACTACTGGTGCTGAGCCTGAAGGTCATGGATGATGCGCCGGGCCGATTGCGGTTGACGGCGATCCTCACTGCGATTGGTACGTTCGTTGATTCGGCGATAACGCTGGGCGGTTACATGGCATTCGATTCGCCGGCGTCGGTTGGAGAAAACAGTGGTGGCATTGTGCTTGTCCCTTTGTGGATGATCGCTCTCTGGGTCAATTTTTCGACGGCTGTACGACCCCTGTTGGGATTTCTGCGCGGTCGTGTTTGGCTCGCTGTTCCGCTCGGTGCCTTCGGGGGGGCGATGGCCTACCGTGGCGGCGCCGTATTGGGGGCGTTGACGCTTCCGGGTGGTTATGCTTCCCTTCTCGTGATCGGTGTCGAGTGGGCTATCCTTTTGCCTTTGGCCGTTTGGTTGGACGCGCGTAGCCGGGGAGTCGGGACGCAAGGCATGGTGCTCGAGGAGTAGCAGATGATCTTGTTGCAGACCAGTTTGACGCCTCCCGTAGCATTGCTTGTCGGGTTGGGGATCGCTTTTGCGGTGATGATCTGCCTCTGGCTTGTGCAGAAACGATCCGGTGATGCCGGGATCGTCGACGTCGGCTGGACATTTCTACTTGGGATCCTTCCGCTGACGTACGCGTTGCTGCTCGATGGCGTGGTTTGGCGAAAGTTCCTGGTGGCGGGGCTTGCGATCGCGTGGTCGGGCCGACTTGGCTACTACCTGCTTGTCGATCGGGTCATGGGGAAGGAAGAGGACGGACGTTATCAGAAGATTCGCCGCAACTGGAAGGGCGACATTCAGACGTTCTTTTTCTACTTCTTTCTCGCGCAGGGATTGCTTGACGTGATTCTGTCAATCCCGATGCTGGTGGCCATCCTGAACCCGTCGGATGAGTTCGGAATCTGGGCAGGACTCGGCATCGCGCTGTGGGCCATTTCGATCTCCGGCGAGTCAATCGCAGACGCGCAGCTGAGACGTTTTCGATTGAATCCGGAAAACAAAGGTAAGGTCTGCCGGGACGGACTG
>JBMYUM010000072.1:6306-12642 GCA_049605375.1 Phycisphaerae bacterium
GGCTCTGGCGCTGGTCGCGGCACCCGAACTACTTCTTCGAGTGGATTCACTGGTGGAGTTATGTGTGCCTCGCGATTGGTGCGAGTTTTTGGTGGATCACGCTCATGGGGCCGGCGCTCATGTTGTTCCTCGTTCTCAAGGTAACGGGTATTCCGCCGACGGAAGCCCGCGCTATCGAAAGTCGAGGTGACGCCTACCGGCACTATCAGGCGACGACGAGTGCCTTTTTCCCTTGGTTTCCAAAGAAGGAGCAGGTATGAGTGGTGGACTTGCCTGGGCCATACCGTGGATCGAGAGCGGGCTGGTTCCGGCTTCTTTGATTCGTTGGGGGATTCGACGTCTCCATCAGCAGCGGCTCGACGAGGAAATGGATGCGGTTCGCGCGGGGGAAAATCGTCTGGATGAATTCGTCGCGCAACTGGAGTCTGCGCCGATTGCCTTGACGCCTGAAAAGGCGAACGAGCAACACTACGAAGTGCCGGCGGCCTTTTTTCAACAGGTTCTTGGGCCTCACCTGAAATACAGTTCCGGATACTGGGCTGAGGGCGTGACTGATATTGGTGTCGCTGAGGCTGCCATGCTTTCACTCAGCTGTGAGCGAGCCGAGCTTGTTGATGGTCATCGCATCCTTGAGCTTGGTTGTGGATGGGGTTCGCTTACACTCTGGATGGCTGCGCACTATCCCCAGAGCCAGATCGTCGCCGTTTCGAATTCCGCATCACAGCGGGAATTCATTTACAGCCAGTGCAAAGAGCGAGGACTCAACAACGTCGAAGTGATCACGTGCGACATGAACGACTTCTCAATCGATCGTACGTTTGATCGTGTTGTATCGATCGAGATGTTTGAGCACATGCGCAACCTCGGCCAATTGCTCCACCGCATTTCCACGTGGTTGGTTCCCGGGGGAAAGCTGTTCGTTCACATTTTCTGCCATCGTCGGTTTGCATATCTCTTCCGGTCCCGCGGTCCAGCTGACTGGATGGGGAATCACTTCTTTACCAGTGGCATGATGCCTTCGTTCGACTTGTTCTCACGATTCCAGCAGGATTTGAGGCTGGAAGAAAGCTGGTATGAGAACGGCAGCCACTATGGCAAGACGTCCGACGCGTGGTTTGACTTGCAGGTCAAGCGTCGACGCGAAGTGATGCCGATCCTCGTCGAGGCCTATGGTGACGATGCGGCGATTTGGTTCGAACGTTGGAAGATCTTCTTCCTGGCTTGTGCCGAGTTGTTTCATTTCAATCGAGGCGAGGAGTGGGGCGTCGGCCACTACCGTTTCAGCCGCCCGAGCTAAGCGAGGCGTCCACATCGAATCCAACCCCGGTTTGATCGACCAGCAGGGGCTCATTCCGTCTTGATTCGGTCGTCTGAACGTTTTGGGAGTTCAACGTCCGCATATCATTAACCTGAAACGTCCGATAATATTTACCTCATAGTTTATTGAGGCGCGAATTACAGCGGTTTGACGTATTCGCAAGCAGGGGGCTAGACTCCTGCAAGTTTTGATCGTTTTGGACGTTTTGGGGATCGATATGATTGCAGGGAAGTTGACAGATTGTTGTGCGATGGACGACGCCGGGCAGCTCGAAGGAAATCGTGACGCTCGGCTGGCTGATGCTGATCAGAAGGGCGTAGATCAGAAAAGTGTCGAACAGGCCGTGTTCCAGTTGCTACGCGCCGTGGGCGAGGATCCCGATCGGGACGGGTTGCGGGATACCCCAGGCCGCGTCGCGAGAATGTACACCGAGTTAATGGCGGGACTGAACGACGATCCGGCCGTGCATCTCAGCCGTGTCTTCGATGAATCGTACGATGAGATCGTCCTTCTGCGCGACATCGATTTCTTCAGCCTTTGCGAACATCACCTGTTGCCCTTCCACGGGAAGGCTCATGTTGCCTACCTGCCAAGCGGCAAAGTCGTCGGGCTCTCGAAGCTTGCGCGAACGGTTGAGACGTTTGCCCGCCGGCCGCAAGTGCAGGAGCGCCTGACCTGCCAGATCGCTGATGCGCTGGTCGAAAATCTGTCGCCGCATGGCGTGGCGGTTGTGATTGAGGCCGAGCATTTGTGCATGAAGATGAGAGGTGTGCAGAAGCCGAATGGCACGATGGTCACATCTGCGCTTCGTGGGGAATTCAAATCGAACCCTTCGTCTCGTGCAGAGGTGCTGGGTCTGATTCGACAGGGGTAACTGCCGCTAGCCATCCAAGCGGCATGGCGATCGGTATTCGTCGTTGAAAGGAACACGACGCATGACGAAGAAGGCTTACTTCATCATTGGGGCTGTCGGCGGCATTGGCGAGGCGCTCTCAGATCGGTTGCATGATCAGGGGCACATCGTCATCGGAACCAGTCGGTCAGAAGACGCGGCAGCTTCCTTTGGTGACGGTGCGAGTCGGCTTGGGATGTCACTGGATGCATCCGACTTCAAAGCGACGACGGAAGCCGTCAAGGAGGCAGCATCGTGGGCTGAAAGCATGGGGGCGCCGCTTGCAGGCGGCATCAACTGTGCGGGTTCCGTCATGCTGAAGCCGGCTCATTTGACGTCCCGAGCAGAATTTGACGCGGTGATGGAAGCTAACGTTGCCACCGCTTTTTCGCTGGTCCGCGCGATCACGCCGGTCCTGCGAAAACAAGGAGGCTCAATCGTCTTGATGTCGTCCGCAGCGGCGACACTGGGTTTGTCGAATCACGAGGGCATTGCCGCCGCAAAGGGGGCCGTCGTCGGTCTTACGCTTTCGGCGGCAGCGACCTACGCCGCGCAAGGCATTCGGGTGAACGCTGTCGCACCGGGTTTGGTGGACACGCCCATGACAGCCGGTATCACAGGTCATGCCGGCATGATGGAAGCGTCACGAGAGCTTCATCCGCTGGGTCGAACCGGACAGGTTCAGGATGTCGTTCCGTGTCTGCAATGGCTTCTGTCTGATGAAAGCAGTTGGGTGACGGGGCAGGTGATCGGCGTCGACGGCGGGCTCGCATCGACGAAAGCCCGTGCTGCCAAGCGTGCCCCGAAGGAGGTGTCGCATGCGAGCTGACTGGGCAAAATGGACGCTCCTGCTGGCGGCGGGGTACAACCTGCTGTGGGGAGCGTGGGTGATTCTCTTTCCTAACAGCATTTTCTCTGCGTTGGAGATGGATTTGCCACGGTATCCAGGAATCTGGCAATGCGTCGGCATGATCGTCGGGGTGTATGGAATTGGTTACGCCATTGCGGCGTATGACCCCATGCGGCATTGGCCGATCGTGCTGGTCGGGTTTCTCGGAAAGATCTTCGGGCCGATCGGATTCGTCAAAGCGGTGATCATGGGGGAGTTTCCGCTTGGCATGTTCTGGATGATCGTTTCCAACGACCTGATCTGGTGGGCCCCGTTCGCCATGATTCTGTGGCGGGCAGCCTCATCGCCTGAATCTCGGCATCAAGTCACCATGACCGGCGCGGCGGCCTCTTCCTGATAGCCTGTTGATCGTGGTTTGGTATCAACCGTGCGGGGCCGTCCAGTCGATACTGCAATAGCAGTCGGTGATGATCATCCTAGGGAAGAATCCACGAGCAACTTCCCGTCGTTTAACGTGGATTCACACGGATTCAGTGCAAGATGAGTAGCAACGCGCCAGGCAAGGCTCAACGCAGTGTGGGGATCATTGGTGCTGGGCTCAGTGGACTCTGCGCAGCGCGAACCATGACGGAGAGTGGTTACCAGGTTCGGCTTTTCGAGGCCGCTGATCGTCCGGGTGGTCGCATGGTCACAGATGTTGTCGACGGTTTCCTGCTCGACCGCGGTTTCCAGGTGTTTCTCACTTCCTACCCCGAGGCTCAGGCGCGACTTGACTACCGCTCGTTAAGTCTCCAAGAGTTCTATCCCGGCGCATTGATTCAAATTGGTCGAGATCGATATCGATTTGCTGATCCATGGCGAAAACCGTTGGCAGGTATCCGATCACTCACTGCACCCGTCGCCGGTTTGGGAGACCTGTGGCTAACCGCCAGACTCCGATATGGCCGCGAATGCCTTACCGATGGCGCTGTTTTCAAGGGGATGGCTTCTGATGATGGTGAACAGCAAACCGCCCAGTCATTTCTGCAGTCGTTCGGCTTTTCGGATCGCATGATCGACCGTTTCTTCAAGCCGTTCTTCGGAGGGGTGTTTCTTGATCGTGATCTGAGTGTGCCGCATCCGTTTCTTTGCTTTCTGTTTCGGATGTTTGCTATCGGTACCGCGACGGTGCCGGAGAAGGGCATGGGAGCGATTCCCAGCCAGCTCGCATCTGAACTGCCTGATGGGACTGTTCGTTATGGCGCGAGCGTCGAAAGAATTGAAAACGGGTGCATTCATCTTAGCGATGGTTCGTCATACGCGACCGATGCGGTCATTGTGGCAACGGATGCTCATGCTGCTGCGTCATTTCTGCCGGGTGTTCAAGCCCCCGCATCTCGCGCTACAACGACAGTCTATTTTGCCGCCGATCAATCGCCATTGCGCGAGCCGATCCTCTGGCTCAATGCTAACGATGGTGTTGTCAATCACCTTGCCGTGATGACCGACGCCGCTCCGAGTTACTCCAAGGAT
Source organism: Phycisphaerae bacterium (assembly GCA_049605375.1). Classification (GTDB taxonomy): domain Bacteria; phylum Planctomycetota; class Phycisphaerae; order UBA1845; family UBA1845; genus JADFOB01. The sequence goes on from JBMYUM010000072.1 coordinate 10,879, forward strand.
GGTCGTGCCCTGGTATCCGTGACGTTGCTCGGTGACCATGACGAAGCCGTCGTTGATCAGGTTCAAAAGGAATTGAGCGTCTACTTTGGCGATCCGGTGAAACGGTGGCAGCTTGTTTCGGTTTATCGCATTCGGCACGCGCTACCGGGCGGAGCGCTGTCACAGCCATCGGAAGGTTCGAGTCAGTCGCGGGCTCACGATGGAATCTTCTTTGCCGGCGATCATACGCAAAGCCCGTCGATCCAGGGCGCCATGGTCAGTGGACGAGAGACTGCTGAACAAGTCTGCGCGTATCTTGCAGCCGGATAGTCGCCAGCCGGTTAGTCAGCAGCCGGGCACGGGGTGATATCCGTACGTTCCCTCGTCTCGTATTCCAACGATTTGATACGTTTGACTTACATTGTGTAGACCAAAGGGTTGTTCATGCCAAAGCTAACGATGCCGGAGTTCGTTCTTGACCTTCACGTTCTAGCAACATTGTGTATGGTCGGGCTCATCTGGTTTGTCCAGGTCGTTCATTATCCTCTGATGGCTAAAGTCGGTGCCGACGGCTATGCGGCGTATCAGACTTCGCACATGTCGCGTACGACGATTGTGGTTGCTCCGTTGATGTTGTTAGAGGCGGCCACCGCTTGTTTCTTGCTGGTGATGCCGGGCATGCAGGGCCGTTGGCTCCCGATCATCGGCATGATACTTCTTCTGGTGATCTGGTTGTCGACGGCTTTACTCCAGGTTCCCTGCCACCAAAGGCTCGAAAAGGACTTTGATTCCGCCATTGTCGATCGGCTCGTCCTCTCCAATTGGATCCGTACACTTGCCTGGACCGTGCGTGGTGGTATCGCCCTTTACCTTGCCCGATGGGCCACGTCGTGAATCGGGCACGAGCGGCTTCATTTTCACCGCCCCGCGTTCGTGGGAAAGTTCGTCGACTGGGGATCATCCTGGGTGATCAACTGGATCGCCGGGCGCTTCTGCTTGAACAGATTGACAAGAAGGCAGATGCCATCCTCATGATGGAAGTCATCGAGGAGTCACAGCATGTGATCAGTCACAAGCAACGTATCGCACTCTTTCTTTCCGCTATGCGTCATTTCGCACTTGATCTGAAAGAGGCGGGATTTCGTGTGCATTATGTTTCCCTTTCTGACAATCTTGGTCATGCCTTTCCGGATGTCCTGGCCAGTTGTACGCGCAAATTCGCCTGTAACGAATGGCTCGTGACCGAGCCGGGAGAGTGGCGAGTCTTGCGCCAACTCGAGGAGGCTGCACGTGCAAGTGATACCAGCCTGACGATTCTCGACGATCACCATTTTCTTTCCGACCGCGCGCACTTCGCGCAATGGATGAAGAACCGCAAGCAGCCAGTGATGGAGCATTTTTATCGCGCTGAGCGGAAGCGTCTGGACATTCTGATGCAGGAGGATGGGACACCGGAAGCTGGGCAATGGAACTTTGACAAGGACAACCGGCAGACGTTCAAAACCAAACCAGACACAAGGAAGCCCTACACGCCACGAAATGATGAGATCACAAGGGAAGTCATCGCATGTGTAGCTGATGAGTTTGCCGACCATCCCGGCGAGCTTGATGGGTTTCGATGGGCCGTCACCCGTGACCAGGCGTTGCGGGTACTCGATGACTTTATTGATCATCGCCTTCCAGATTTCGGTACCTTTCAGGACGCAATGTGGGAGGACGAGCCGTTTCTAAACCACTCGTTGTTGTCGCCCGCGATCAACTTGAAGTTGTTGCACCCGCGCGAGT
>JBMYUM010000073.1:0-12604 GCA_049605375.1 Phycisphaerae bacterium
CGTGGTGACTTTTGAGCAGATTGACCCACTCTTCACGCTCGATCTGGCGGACCCGGCCAACCCGACCATTATGGGTGAGCTCAAAGTTCCAGGGTTCTCCACGTTTATCGTTCCGATGGATCAGGATCACCTCTTAACGGTTGGTCAGTATGTTCCGGAAGAGGGGCAACGTTGGCGCACAGGCGTTCAGCTTAGCATCTTTGATATCTCCGACTTCTCCAATCCGATTCTCGAGCATCTCGAAGTGATCGGTGAAGAAAACGGCGCTTGGTCAGAAGCACTCTTCAATCCGAAGGCATTCACCTACTTTGCTGATCAGGGACTCGTTGCGCTTCCGGTTTCCGTCTATGAACCCGTCGATTTCTTCTTCGAAGAAGAACCTGTTGATGTTCCGGTTGATGATGTCGTTGAAGGCGGCTCCGGCGACAGCACCACGGGCTCCGGTGAGTCGCAGGGAAGCGGTGGTTCCGATGGCGAAGAACCCGGCCAACTTGATGAGCCCGGAGATGTTGATGAACCCGGTGATGTTGATGAGCCCGGTGACGTTGCTGAGCCGGCCCCAGACTTCTTCATCCCACAAGGGTTCGACGGCGTTCGTGTCTACCGTGTGTCTGCTGAATCCGGTTTTGATCAGATTGGCGAACTGAGTATGCGTTTCACGGAAGAGGGTCGCTTCTGGTGGCCTGGCTTCATGCGTGGCATGTTCATCGGTGACTGGGTTTACGGTGTCAGTGATAACGGCATTCGAGCCGCCATGCTGGACGACATCGCATCATCCGAAATTGAGTTGTCGTTCGGGCCACCCTCGCTCTACTTCCATGATTACGATACCGACTTTGATACGGACGACGCCGTCGATGTTGAGATCCCGGAAGAAAGCCGCGACGATCAATCGGATGCGGTTGATGAAGACGACTCTTCTCGCGAATAGCGATTCCTTGTTGAGTCAGGGATGATTCTATCAGCCCGCGTCTGCTGGACAGACGCGGGCTTTTTTCGTGCCGTTGAGGGAACTAACCGAAGCGAACGCAGTAGACTGGCGGCAAGTGTGCGTTGGCAAGCTGCCATCGGTCACCACCGTCTTCGGAGATAAACAATGAGCCCGTTGTTGTTCCGAAAGCGAGAGTCTTGCCGTCCTGGCTGATGTCCATCGCATGACGGAAGCATATATCGTAGGCATGTTCCTGTGGTAGCCCGTTGCGCAGCACGTCAAAACTTTGACCGCCGTCGCTGGTACGTGCGACCACGAGTTGGCCATCGACCGGAATGCGTAGCTCGTCCTTGATGGCGGGTACGAACCAGGCCGTCTTTGGATCTTGGGGATGAGCGACGACGGTGAATCCGAATGTGGAGGGTGAGAGCTTATCAAGATCCGACCAGCTGACCCCGCCGTCGCTGGTATGAAAGGCGCCATTATGGTGTTGCACCCACAACGTATCGGGGTCGGCCTGGCACATGGAAACGCAGTGTGGATCCTGAATCGCGTCTTCGTGTTTGCGTGATTCGGGCATGTAGGCGGCCCACATACCCTCGGTTCGTGTTTCCCAATCGTCGCCACCATTCTCGGTCAGCCAAACGCCGCCACATGAGACACCGACAAAGACACGATCATGGTTTCGTGGGTCGACACAGATGGAGTGGATGCCGGGGTAATCCAGGCCGCCGCCAAACCACTCTTTCCGTTTGGGATGATCCCAAAGCGAGCGGACGAGTTCCCAGCTATCGCCGCGATCGTCCGATCGAAACAGCCCGCCCGGCACGGTGCCGCACCAGAGTTGGTTGCCGCCATTGGCTTGGCCGTCGGCCATGGCCCAGATCTGTTCCGTCCGCCAGGGAATGGGGATCATCCGATTCGGGCATCGGTCGTCGGTTCCTTCCGGTGGTGTGGGATATGCCGGAGCGCAACATTCTGACCACTCTTTCCCCTCGTCAGTTGATCGATGAAGTTTGACGCCAAAATGGCCATGGCCCAGCGCGGCGTAGCATGTTCCCGTTGAGCGAGCGGCATGAACAATGAGGACAGGGTCGCCGAGAAATGCGGTATCTTCGACACTCCACTTGCCTTGCTTTGCGCTCAAGGTGAACAGGCCTTTTCGTGTTGCAACGTAGAGTTTGTCCATCACTGCTCATCCTCATCTATCAGGAACAACAAGTGGCTGCATGGGTGTTGCTGTGTCAGCCGCCCGAGAGCGCCTGCATAACGTACACTTCTGCCTGGTCCGGGACAGGGTCGCTCAGCAGGACTCGGTCTGTGACGGCTCTGCCATTCACGAACACGACCATATGAGAACGCAGCGCGCCCTGTTCATCGAGTACGTATGTGCCCAGGGTTTGATTTTCGGCAAATACACTGGCGAGTACTTCACGGACGGTACCGCCTGATGCCTGAACGTCGGGGCAATCGACATGTCGTTGCAAGTTGCTTGTAAAGCGAACATCAATCATGTTCGGTCCCCTGAAACCCTGTGAGCGCCAATATGATTGCTCACGCTGGTGGTGATTACGATTGGCGAAACCTAATTGTGAAGGTATCCTCACGCGAAAGAACGGTCAACGAATCAGGGGTTTATCAAAGTGCCTGAGAGGTACTGCAGAGGAGGGGAATCGAGGATGAAACATACACTTTTCATGGGTTGTCATCCATGGTCAACCGGCGCTCTCGCTGGTCGGTATTGCAAAGAGCGATTGGCATTGATTGCGGCGTTGTCGCTTTTGGGGATGACTGGCTTGGCGCACGCTGAAGACGAATCGGCCGTGGCGAAGGAGAGTGCCGCCAAGGCGGCACCTCAGTTCAAGACTGCGAAGGCCGGCCTTGAGGATCTCAGCTGGTTGAGCGGTCGTTGGACGGGAAGCATGGGTGATCAGTCTCTCGAAGAGACCTGGTCTGCAGTCGATGGCGATTCCATGATCGGCATGTTTCGTTGGGTCCGTGATGGAAAGATTTGGTTGTATGAGTTCTTGACGTTGCGAGCCGAAGGCGATTCCGTGGTGCTTCGCTTTCGGCACTTCGGCCCGGCTTTGGGGTGCTGGGAAGAGAAGGAGACACCGTTAACTTTGAATTTGACGAAGATCGAAAAAGGCATGGTGCGATTCACGCTCGTCGGTGACAAGGACCCCTGGCACTATACCTATCGTCTCTCGCCGGATGGTGACGGGTTGCAGGTGACGGTGGGTGAGTCCGTCGATGGGAAGAAGAAGGGGAGCCAACTTCGCTTTACGCGCACGAAGTAGCTCGGTCGACCACGTGGCGGCTGGGGCTAGGTTTGTGAATGTGTGGATCGCGTTTGTTGGGGAGATGTGGCATGCGTGTTGTATCGACATTGGCTTCTGGGACGGAGATCGTCTGTGCGTTGGGTTGCGAATCGCAGCTCGTGGCGATCAGCCATGAATGCGATTACCCGGACGCCATTCTGGATCGTCCGCGCATCACCCGCACGATCATCGATGACAGCAAGCCGAGTGGCGACATTGATCGCCAAGTTAAGGAGGCGACGGAGCGCGGCGAATCGCTCTACGTTGTGGATGTCGATCTGCTACGAGAATTAACGCCGGACGTGATCATTACGCAGTCGCATTGCGACGTTTGCGCCGTGAGCGATCGTGATGTACTCGGCGTGATGAGTCAATTGCCGGCGGATCAGCAAGCGTCGATCGTCTCACTTGATCCCATGTCGCTTGACGGCGTGTTGGCGGACATTCGCAAGGTGGGCGACGGGATCGGTGCTCCCGATGCCGCGAGCCGCTACCTGTCTGATCTTGAGCAGCGTCTGTCCGCGATCGGCGATCGTGGTCGCGCGATTTCGGATCGGCAGCGTAAACGCGTGGTCTGTATCGAGTGGATTGAACCCCTGATGGTTGCCGCCAACTGGATGCCGGAGTTGATCGATCGCTGTGGAGGCGTCGTCGGCATCACGGAGGCGGGAACGCGCAGCGGTTTTACCGCATGGGACGACGTCGTCGCGTTCGCACCTGAGGTCATCATCGTGATGCCGTGCGGGTTCCCCTTGGTTCGCTCTGTCCAGGAGTCTTCTGGGTTGGGTTCCCTGCCGGGGTGGTCTTCACTGCCGGCTGTTCGGAGTCAGCAGGTCTATGCTGTTGACGGGAACGCCTACTTCAATCGCAGCGGCCCTCGTCTGGTCGACAGTCAGGAGTTGCTGGCAGCACTGGTGCATCCGGATGTCTATCCGGAATTTCGGGAACGGTATGCGGCTTGGTACGCTCCCCTGGCATTTGATCACGCTTGAATAGCGTTGATGCATCGGTGCGATCCTGTTTCGCGCAATTCACGCGCATCAAATTTTCCAAAATTCTTCTCGATGGGCGGTCGCAACACTGGTAGCAGCAGGGTTTCGGTTTGCTCGTGTCGATCTTGCGCTGGAACGTACTGAAAACGCAGAATCCGCGCTCGTGGCCTGTTAAGGAATTCGTCGTGTCCTCGCCGATGACTGATCATCTCTGCGAAAAACCGACCAGTTTACGAGGGCAATGGCGATGCACGGCGATCGAAGCGACACACTTTCGGAAATCATGGATTTGAATCCGAGCGCGACCCACGACTTCCTGGAGGGATTCTCCATGGAGCAGCTCTGGCACTATCTGCAGCGGCTGCGATCGCTGCCGTACCGCGAGGAATTCGGCGTCCGCCGCGTGTATCAGTGCGGGCTTCAGGAAGTTCGAGAAGCCTCCCTCCGTGCGAACCCCGCGTCCAACCCGGCACTGTAACCGGGCTGGACGTCTCGATGTCATCACGCCTGGTCGTCGCTGTCGTCATACAGGGACTGCGGCGGAGGCGGTGGTGCTGATTTTGCCATCCGCGCGGCGATGACCTGCGATCGTACGGTTTCCGATACCAGCGGTTTTCGTTCGCTTGGGGTTCGATCGCCACCGTTGAGGCGTCGTGGACTGCGACCAAAGATCAACAGGAACAGAAAGAGGAACGCCGCGCCGGAGCCCAGCCCGACATACCAGGGTTGGCCGTAGATGCCGCAGGTCACTTCGCCGGCCCCGATAGCGGCAATCGCGGTGACGAGAGCGTATGGTAGTTGCGTCCAGACGTGGCGTTCGTGCCGGCATCCTGCTGCGATGGATGAAAGCACGGTCGTATCACTGATCGGTGAGCAGTGATCCCCGAAAATCGAACCAGCGAGAACGCTACCCACGGCGGAGAAGAGCAACACTCTCGCTGCTTCAGCATCCATGTTGGCATTCAATGCGAGTCCCACGGTCACGCTGACGGCCAGCGGGCAGAGAAGCCCCATGGTCGCCCATGATGATCCCATGGCGAACGAGATGGCGGCTGAGGCCAGGAAAATCGCCAGCGGCATGTATTGTGCTGAGAAACCAGCATCGCGCAGAAACTCGCCGGCAGCGCTGGCGAGTTGAAGATCCCCCTCGACATTCTGGATAGCGGTTGCGAGCACGAGAATGACGATGGCGGGGAACATCCTGCCCATGCCTTCGAGTCCGGCGTCCACGGCATCGCGTGCGCTGCAGGCGCGAGAGATTATGGTGAGCAGGACGGCGAGGATGGCGGAGCTGATCGCCCCGTAGAAGATGCAAAGGTACGCGTCGGCTTTGCTGACGATCTTGGCTGCCCGCTGCCACCAGGCACCCTCGTCTGCTGTTGCTGCCCACCCACCCGTGGCATGAAGTCCGGTGCCGACAAGCACTCCGACGGTCACAAGCACCAGTGCCAGCACTGGCAGCAGCCCGAGCATCACCTTCGGTGCCGGTGGTGCGTCTGTGGTTGCGTCCATGTCCATTCGTTCTTCCGTACCATCGATGGCTTCTGCTTCAGCGCGGCGCATGGGGCCGAAGTCGCGTCGGAGCAGGGCGACCAGAAATACGAAGAAGAGCGCGAGGATGGGATAGAATCGATAGGGCAGGCTGCGGATGAAGAGATCCATGGCGGAGTATGTGCTGCCGTTTGCGGCGGTCAGCATGGCTTCCCGGCCCGCGTTCTTCACTTCGATAATTCCGTCGTTGATGTAGCCGATTTCCGCACCGACCCATGTCCCGATGAGGGCGATTGATGCGACGGGTGCTGCTGTCGAATCGATGATATAGGCGAGTTTGGCCCGTGAGATCTTCAGCTTATCGAAGATTGGTCGCATGGTCGGGCCGACGATCATGGTATTGGCATAGTCATCGAAGAATACCACCATGCCCGCGAGCCACGCCGTCAGGGTCCCGCGTCGTGCTGAGGTAGATTCCCCCGTGACCACGCGGACGAGTCCTGCGGTTCCGCCATTTCGGCCGATGACCCCGACCATGAATCCGATGATCAGCGTAAAAACGATGATCTTGAGTCGACCATATTCGTCGCTGCCTTGGTCGTAGATTGCTTTGAGCAGGTAATACTCAAAAGCCAGCCTGAAGCCTTTGACCGTGTTTCCGCCGGTGTCGCCGATGCTGGGAATCGTGAGGTATGGGGCCATCATGTAGGCGCCGACCAGCAGTCCGACGACGAGTGCGGGGACAACCTGCCGCGTGAAAATGGCCAGCAGGATTGCCACGATTGCTGGTGCGATTGCCCAGAGTCCGTAGGTTGCAGGGCCGGTCCTGGCTTCGACGGGCGGCGGTGCCGGTTGATTCGTCGCTGTTTCGGTGTTGGTGCCTGATGGCGTCGATTCGGTGGATTGGTTGGGCGAGCCTTTGCCCGGTTTTGATTCACCGGGCGGGTCGGTTTGGGCTGTATCGTTGGTCAGCCTGTCCAGCCCTTCCTTGACGGCGTTACCGGCTTTTTCGGCGGCATCGCGAATCGCTTCCGTTCCTTCTTCCAGCAGATCTCCTGCCTTTTCGCCCTCTCCTGCCGGTGGGGTTTGATCGCCTTCGGTGGTTTGTTGTTCCTGATTTTCCAGGAGGTTGACGGTGTCACCGAGGTTCACGGGATCGACCGCGACTGCCGATCCTGTGAGGACGGCGACGATCATCATTATGAGGTGCGGGGCACATGGCGTAGGACGACCTCTTGTCATCAGTTGAAACATGCGGACAGCTCCTTGAACGGTTTCTCTTTCGGCTCGCCATGCAAGATCATGGGAAATGATCACCTGTAGACCCTGAGTGTACGTGGCTATGCGTCAAGATCAATGCGGATCACCGTGGGGTGCCTCCCATGCCGTGTATCGGCCAGTCACGAAGCGTTTATTGTGGCCTCGTATCTGGGTATTCGTCGGAGATGGGACAGAACGTGAGAAAATGTCGTGTGGCGTCGGAAGCTGTTGGGAAACACCGAATATGCACGCCTCGTGACCGAATAGCACTTATACTTGGGTCTGAGTCGACATCCTGCGGCCGTTCGAGTGTCTTTCGCAGTGCGTGTGACTCGCCTTGGCGTCTTTTTCGATACACTGGAATCCAGCGTGATTCGGCATGTCCAGGTTTCGCTGACGGTAGCTGATCGTGGCTCGGCCGCGGAGTTCCCGGTTTCTGCCGTGTTCGTACCCATTGATGGGTTTCGGGCCGACAGGTGCTGGATGGACGGGTGTCGGGCGATCGGTGGAGTTCTCGTTTATGACGATCAAAGAGCAAGACGTAGCCGAGCCCGGCGGACAGATGGTTCAGCATGGGGCGGGTGTTTCGTCTGCGGTAGAATCGGAATCGGATTCCGTTGGTGCCGCGTCGGCGGCGCCGGTGCAAGCCAGGCCCACGCGCGAGTTGCTGGTACCTGAGGAAGAGGCGAAATCTCCACTTCGTTTCTATGACGCGTTGCGGGTGTACGCGAGCCCCGGTTCGTTGTTTCGTCGTGTTGAGGATACGGGAGCGTATGGCTGGTCGTTGGCGATTCTGCTGACCATTGTGATGTTAGTCGGTGCTGTGAAAGTCCAGTCCGGTTTGATTGACCGAAGTGTTGATCTTCAGACGGATGAGGCGTTGGCGACGCTTGAGGCATCCAAGTCTGATCTCGTCGATCGCATCGAATTGAAGGAGCGTATGGATGACGTTCGCGAGGCGGGCAATTTCCAGAAGACCTTGTTGCGTGTTGCGGAGATCGGCCTGTCGCCGGTTCTCCAATTGGGTTCGCTGCTTTTGATTACGTCTGTGCTGTATGTGGCGGTTGCGATGTCTGGTCGCAAGCCGGAATTCCATACCTTGATGTCGATCTCAGTTTATTCAGCCTATCTGCCGCTGCTGGCCAGTCTTCTGAGTCTGGGCATGATGCTCTACTATCGTACTCTCGACGTTGATGTTTCCCTTGGGCGTCTGGGTAGTGGGATGACGGGTGAAGTGCTGTCCGTCGTTTATCCGTTTTCGATCTGGTTCTGGATCTTAGTCGCCTACGGTACGGTGGTGACACGGCAGTTGGGTCCTCGCGTGGCGAGTGCGGTTTGTGTGTTGATGGCGTTGGTTGTGATGTCGGCGCAGTTCGGGCTCAAGTTTGCTCCGATGGGTTAGCGTCGAATTGAGTTCATAGTTTTTCCCGTTCCTGTTCCGCGTTAGTTATTGGCGTGTGGCGAGCTACTGCGAAGGGGTTTGCGATGAGAGGTTTTCTGATGTTGCTCGGGTTGGCGGCGGTTTGCGCCGGCGTGTTTTACCTGGGCGGAGTCAAGCGTGAATCCGACGACAAGCCGCTGCTTCATGTTGCGGAAGAAGTCGCCCTTCGTGTACGGACGGCCGAGCCGTCGCGGGGTGATCTTGTTCGTTTGGCGCAGGCTCCGGGTGATGTCGAAGCGGTGTTGGATGTCGACATCAGTTCGGAGATTGTCTCCAAGATTGAAGAGATGCCGGTTGAGGAAGGGGACATTGTCAAGAGTGGTGACCTTCTGTGCCGTCTCGACGATCGCCAGTTGCTGGCGGATCTCGAGTCGGCCAAGGCTCGCGTAGCGTCGCTTCAGGCGGCGATTGTTCAGGCCTCCGCCGACCTGGAAAAGGCGGAGCGCGACTGCAAACGTCAGGCGCGGTTGTCTGAATCGAACGCCACTTCGCAGATTGAGATGGCCGATTACCAGACCGTCCTGAAGAAATCGCGGGCGTTGGTCAGCATGCGTGAGCATGAGCTGGCGCAGGCTGAGGCGATGCTGACGCGCATCCAGGAAGATCTTCGTCGGACCGTCATTACGTCTCCGATCGACGGCATCATCTCCAAACGTAACGCCAAGCCCGGTGAAGTTGTTATCACGGGTACGATGAACAACCCTGGTACTGTCATCATGACGGTGACCGATCTTTCCAAGATGCGCGTGCGCGCGAGAATTGACGAAGTCGAAGTTCCGCTGGTGAAGGCGGATCAGAAGGCGCGAATTTACCTGCAGTCGGATCCGGATCGTCCGGTTGCAGCGAGGGTCATCCGTGTGGCATCCAAGGGTGACAAGCAGGCCGGTCGCGATGTCGTGACGTTCGAGGCGATCCTGGATGTCCTTGAGATTGACGAGCGTATTCGTCCCGGCATGACGGCGAACGTCGAGATTGAAGTGGCCCGACGCGACGATGCGATGATGATTCCGGTCGAATCCGTGGTTCATCGCATGCGGAAAGAGCTCGACGATCGAATTGTTGCCTCGTTCGATGCGATGCAGCAGGACGTCGACATGTCTGAGCGGGCCCGCCAGGCGCAGTACATCAAGGTCGTGTACGTCAAGAATGATGAGAAGGCGGAGGTTCGTGTCATCGATCCGGGGATTGCTGACAGTCGACACGTTGAGATTCGTGCGGGGCTGAAGGAAGGCGATGAAGTGATCATTGGTCCTTACCGCAGTCTTGATCAACTCGCCGACGGCAAGCGCGTCGATTACGTTGAAGATGAGATCAAGAAAGAGGGCGCCGACTCTGCGCTCGCGTCTGATACCGAAGAAGATCCTTCCGGTGAATCGGATCCGGTCGACGAGGATGAGTCAGATTCGTCGGCAGGCAATCGGGAAGCCACGGCGTCGGTGGACCGAGCTGGTGCTGCCGGGGGGCTTGATTGATGTCCGAACGCGAACCTGTCATTGAGCTTATCGACGTCTACAAGACCTATCGAGTCGGTACGGAGCTCGTGCACGCTTTGCGTGGTGTTACGGTGACGGTGCGCGAGAATGAGTACGTTGCAATTATGGGGCCGAGCGGTTCCGGCAAGAGCACGATGATGAACATCCTCGGCTGCCTCGACATTGCAACATCGGGGCAGTATCTGCTTCGTGGTCAGGACGTTTCACGCCTATCTCAGTCGCGACTGGCACGAATTCGCGGTCGGCAGATTGGTTTCGTATTCCAGACGTTCGAATTGCTTCCGCGTATGACGGCCTTGAAGAACGTTGAGCTTCCGCTGATGTATGCACAGGTTTCGCGGAAACGACAGCGTGCGATCGCCGCGCTGGAGCGGGTGAAGCTGACCGAGCGTTCGGGGCACCGTCCCAACCAGCTTTCCGGTGGGCAGAAACAGCGCGTTGCCATTGCCAGGGCTTTGGCGCAGGAGCCGGATATCATCCTTGCCGACGAACCGACGGGTAATCTCGATACGCAAACCGGTGACGAGATCATGGACATCTTTGATTCGCTTCATGGTGAAGGTCAGACCATTATCATCGTGACGCACGAAGAGGAGATTGCGGCGCGGTGCCGTCGTGTGATACGGCTTCGCGATGGTTTGATCTACTCTGACATATCGCGGGATGATGCAACTTCGGGAGGTTCGGGTGCCGTGTCAAAGCCCGTTACCCCGGCAACGGCTCCCGGTTCGCTCGCGTCTGGTTCTTCCTCGACGTCGTCGGCCGTCACCAGGGCGTTGTGATGTCATCCCTGCTTGCCTTTCCATTACGCTTGGTCCGCGCGACCGCTTCCGCCGTGCATGCCCAAGGGCAGAATGTACTGACGGCACTGGTTCAGATCTGGGCGAACAAGTGGCGTTCGTTGCTGACGACACTGGGTGTTGTGATTGCCGTGACGTCGATCATTACGGCCGTGGCGCTCGTCCAGGGGTTCGGCAACAGCATGACGGAAATGGTTCAGGGGTACGGTACGCGGTTCATGATTGTGCGGCCTTACGAGCCACGTACGCGTGATCGCGTCGGCACCGGGACGGTAACCATGGACCTCGCTGACATTGAAGCGGTTCGTGCATCGTGCGACAAGCTGGATCGCATTTCTCCTTTTGTGTTCACGCATAATGGGGAGATCGTCTTCGGTCGTGAGAAGGCGGCTGACGTGCCGGTCCGCGGCGTGACCGAGGACTACCAGGTCATCCGAAATTTTCATGCCGGTGCCGGTCGTTTCTTTGGACCCATCGACGTGGAGAATGGGGCGAATGTGATCGTCATCGGTCGAACGGTGATGACCCGTTTGCAGGCTGACGAGTCTATCGTCGGCGAGCATGTCTATCTTGACGGCGAGCGTTTTCTGGTGGTCGGCGTTCTGGAGGAGAAGGGGAGCATCTTCGGGGCTGATCAGGATTTGACGGTCATGATTCCCTATACGACGGCGGTCAACCTCTATCCACGTTTACGTCGCAGCATGCCGTTTCTTGCGGAGGCTACACGCGAAGAAGACATCGACGAAGCGTACGGTCAGATCGTGCGCGTTTTGCGTCAACGCCATGGCATTCAGCCGGGGCAGCCGGATGATTTTCGAATTGAGCGTCAGGATCAGACGTTGAGTCAGTTTGAAACGGTGCGTGATGTTGCTTCGGCGATCCTGGCCGGCATCGTCAGTATTTCCATGCTGGTCGGTGGGATCGGGATCATGAATGTCATGCTCGTGTCGGTGAGTGAGCGTACGCGTGAGATTGGCCTGCGTAAGAGTGTCGGTGGTCGTCGGCGCGACATCATGCTTCAGTTTCTGACCGAGGCTGTCGTGCTCTGCACGATTGGCGGCATGATTGGGGTTGGGTTGGGCTATGGCGTCACGAATCTGGCATCGCTCCATCCAAGGATTGACGCGGTGGTGCCGTTGTGGGCGGTCTTGCTGGCGTTGGGTTTCTCAGCCGGGACGGGTGTCCTGTTCGGTATGATTCCCGCTCTCAAGGCCGCGGTCCTGCATCCCATCGATGCGTTGCGGCATGAGTAGCGTGAGCGATGCGTTTGTTCGCTCATTCGATTTGTTGTTTATGAGGCCTTGAAAGAAGGGGCAATCCGGCATGTCACCATCAGCCAATCCATCTCGCACGCGTCCGTCGGATGCCGTGGTGACGGCATGGTGGCGGCGCATCCTGATGTTCCCGCTCATGCTGCCGGTCTTTCTGTTTCGTGCGTTGGATCGCCAGGGGCAGAATATTACGACGGCGTTTGTTCAAATCTGGGCGAACAAAGCACGATCGTTGTTGACAACCGTCGGTATCATCATTGCCGTTACATCGACGATTACGGTCATCTCCACGGTGAAGGGGTTCGGGACGTATGTCCAGGACATGCTGCGGGGATTTGGGACAAACATGATCTTCGTGCTTCCCTTTGAGCCGGGCGGCATGCGTGGGCGAATGATGGGGCGTGTGCAGCAGGATATTGGTGACATCCGCGCGATCACCGCCCGTTGTGATAAGGTCAGACGAATCACGCCGTTGGTCTTCTCTAATGCGTCGGTGGAGTACGGGCGGGAGAAGGTGGATGATGTCGAGATGCAGGGCTCGACGGAGCAGTTCCAGTCCGTTCGTAATTTCTACGTGGATGAGGGCCGTTTTTTTGGTCCGCTT
>JBMYUM010000074.1:0-12536 GCA_049605375.1 Phycisphaerae bacterium
TTCGCGAATGCCGAGGACTCGACTCATCACGCTGTCGGGCCCTGAGGCGTCGATGGTGAGATCGGCACGAACAGAAATCGGTTCGCCTCGTACATTGAGTTTGACATTCCACTGCTCTGTCAGTTCTGCCTGCTCAACCGTAGTTTCTTCAAGGCAGGTTGCGCCAAGGGCCCGGGCTTGTTCAAAGAGAAAATGGTCGACGTCGGCGCGATACCAGTGGGTGTCGGCTTCCTTTTCCGATGCGCTTGCGGCGACAAGCAACTCGTTCGCGTGATCCGCGCGTGGTTCAAAAGGGGTATCGGGAGTGTGGAAGAAATAGGAGAACCCGCGTTTGCTGCCGCATGCGATGTTCGGGTGTCGTATGATCCAATCACCGTAGCTGGTGAATGGATGCAGCATGGGAAGGTCATAGGTATCGGCAATACGCCGCAGTGCCATGCTGCCGGTTGGCGTCGATGATTCACCGATTGCAAATCGCGGATGGCTGCCGCGCTCGATCAGGGTGACACGGAGGCCGCGACGTGCCAGTATCATGGCGAGCAAGCTGCCGGAGAAGCCGCCTCCGATGATCAGGGCGTCGACATGCGTTTCGCTACGCTTTGCCATGTTGATTCTCAGTCAGGTCTCCGAGACTCATTTGACCGCAGTGACAGGTGACGGGTGGTTCAATCTCTTGCGAGCGATTCATGCTTTCGAACTTGGATATCCAAGCCTGAAGACAGTCGCTGCAGGAGAGCCATGATTCCATATCCCAGAGATCGAGGAACGTTCGTCCTCGTTTTGTTTGAAGGCCGTGACGGAATGATTCATAAATACTCTTCAAACCTGGCGGGGAGAACTCTCCCTCGCGTTGCAGTTTATCCATGATGCCATTACCCGCACGCGTGGGAATCAGCGTGCACGTCCCGACGCCAGCCTCGAAGGCATGGTCGATGGACGCCTTCGCCCAGTGGAGACCTTCGTCCTCCGTCTGGTAGGGGGCGCGAATAAGAATGAATGCACGAGAATCGATGCCGTGTTCACGCAGTTGCCTGACGGCTTGGTCGAAGTCATGAACGGTCATCTGCTTGTTCAGGCGAGGGAGTACCTCCGGGTCGATTGTCTCAAGTCCGATGGCGACTTCGAGGGTGCCTCTGATCAGTTCGGCGAAGTTGAAGCAACGTTCGTTGATGTATCGCGGATGTGCTTCGACGATTACGCGGTCAAAGGACTCGACGATGGCGGCAATGGCTTGCCAATCGGCCATTGGAATCGCCCCGGGGTCAAAGAAGCTGCCGGCGTTGTAGAGCTTGATCTGTCGGGCTTGCGGGAGCTTCTTCAACGCATGCCGAATCTGCTCAGGGATTGCGCCGGGTGGAACCGTTGTCTCGGTTGTATTCTGCCAGAGATCGCACATGAGGCATCGAAAAGGGCATTCCCGATTGGTGATGAGAATCGTTGCAATGTCGACATGTTCACCGGTGATGGTTCGCTCAGATTCGACAAATGCACCGTATGCGCGAAACGGATCGAGCTGATTTCGTGCCCCGCGCGCCTCGAGAATTTGTCTGTCCACATCGTGCATGGAACGAATTTCACTATTGTCATGCCGGCCCGTTTGATCAACTGATGCGCACTGGCGGCTTAGCTGTGGCCCTCATCCGTTGAGTGGGCGTACAGCGTCTGGAACGCCTGGCGATAGGTGTGTTGCGAGTCCGGAAGTTCTTCCTCGAGGACGTTCCGGCTGGCAGCGCCGTGTTGAAAGCGGCGCTTCTCAAACGTTGGCATGGCCATGCCCGTTACCTGGCGAATCCCGCGTGAGACGATATCACCCTTCAACGCATAGAGCTTTTCATGATCCCAATCGGTCAGTTCAATAAATGGGATTCCCTCTGAGACTGCGACCACGGATGGCAACATGAAGGGACTGAATAGCGAGAACCCGAAGGCTGCTGCCGGGGCGAACCCGCGGGTACAGCCTCGGCTCAAACCACCGGTGTAAGTCAGTGAGTGTTTTATCGTATGGACGCCCCATCCTTCGTGGTAGAGCATCGGATTGTTTAAGACGCTGCGAATGGTGAGTTCGGGATTCTCTTCGATCGGGTAGTCCTTGAGGTTCTCGTCACCACCATCGCCATCGAGAAGATAGCGCCAATTTCCGTACCGGTTTCGGATTTCCGCCAGAAGTGCCGCTGTCATGGCACCAGCTTGAACGTCAAGCGGCTTGTAATCCTCCAGTAATTCGACCGCACGACTCAGGTCCAGGGCTGACTTGTCGGCTTCGATGATCTCGTGGAAGAGGGAGAGGTTGAGTTTGGCAAGAAAATCGTGTGCCTGTGCGATGTCATCGCCCTGGCCGTCAATCGAAAGCGTGAACGCCTTCAACCTTGATGGATTCATCCCTTGCTGGAGCATCTGGTGGTAGGTCAAGAGGAAAATGGCGCCGCTGTCAATGCCACCCGAGAAGCATACGCCCACCGGTGCATCTTGATCCAGCGAAGTGAGCCAGCGACCGATTTCCCGTGCGGTCGCTTCGACATATTGCCGGCCGATGAGGTCCAGGTCACCAGGGAGTGTGTTGCGTTCGGGTTCAAAGAACCGGCGATAGACCGGCGAAGGATCGGGGCACCCGACAAGTGAGATGTCGGTTAGGTAGTGTGCGGGTGCCATTCTTGTGTAGCTGGGATGAAACTGGTCGGCCATTCCTTCGCGCTCAAGGTAATCGGCGATGGTCGAGATTCGATTGGCCGCGATCAGAGCCGGTCCGGCCGCTCGTTTGGCAATAAAATACCGCAGCGGAATCGCCAACGAACGGGCGAGATACACATGTTCATCTTTTCTGCCGACAAGTGCAAAATGCCCGTCAATCTCGCCGATGGCCTCCGGCTTGCCTGCGCTAATCCGGCTGCGAGCTTCCTCGATCGATTGATTCAGAATCTGGTTTTGACCTGGGTCAGTCAGATCGACGACTTCATGTAGTGGGGCCTGATGGATCATGGTGTACGACTCCGTTTCCTGCAGTGCAGATTCCTTGCTAAGTCAGCCCAAAGTAATGAAAACCGGTTAGGCTGTTAAGTCGTGATGAGCAGATTTTGTCGTCGCTAAATGCTGGTGAGCCGTTGTGATACGGGTGGTGTACAGGGCTTTGTGCTGTTCGGGTCCTTCCTTGATCTGCGGGGCAGGCTGGACGTTCCGGCCGTTCCATGTGATCATGGCGGCTTAACAAAGGCAATTGTAAGGGAATTTTCATCATGAGCAGCACGGGATCAGGTGGCGCGATGGTCGTTGACAACATGAAAACCGTTGAAGGGTTGGAGCCCAAGGAGCTTTGGCAGTTCTTTGCGGGCATGTCGGATGTGCCGCGCCCGTCCAAGAAGGAAGAACGTATTCGCGCATTTGTCGAAGGGCTCGCCAAGGAGCATGGCTTTGCCTGTCGAAAGGACGAGGTTGGCAATCTGCTGATCGAGGTGCCGGCCTCACCGGGGTGTGAGAATGCACCCGTAACAGTGATCCAGGGGCATCTTGATATGGTCTGCGAGAAGAATGCGGATACACGTCATGACTTTGATCAGGATCCCATCCAGCTTGTCCTCGACGAAGATGGGCAGGGTGAGAAGATTCTCCGCGCGGCCGGTACCACGCTTGGAGCCGACAATGGGATCGGTGTTGCCTTGGGATTTGCTGCCGCCATCTCGCCAGACGTGACCCACGGCCCGCTAGAGCTCTTGATGACAATGGATGAAGAGGCTGGCATGACCGGCGCGAAGGGGCTCAAGCCCGGCTTCCTTTCGGGCAAGCGATTGCTGAACCTGGATAGCGAGGAAGACGATTCCATCTACATTGGTTGTGCTGGTGGATGTGATACGAATGTAGCGTGGGACTTGCCGTTGGTTGCGCCCGCCGACGGTACTGTTGCGTTGCGGGTTTCGGTTACTGGTTTGCGTGGCGGTCACTCCGGTTGTGACATTCATGAGGGGCGTGGTAGCGCGATCAGGCTGTTGTTCCGCACATTGATGTTTTGCGGCCCTTCGTTGCGCCTGGCATACGTTGATGCAGGCAGTATGCGAAATGCGATCCCGCGTGAGGCGCACGCTGTAGTCTACATCGACGCCGACAACCGTGATTCGCTTTCGAAGGCCGCTGCCCATGTCCAGGGCGAAGGCCGTGCTGAGTCTTTCGAAGATGGACTGCAGATTGCGGTTGAGGCGGGCGATGCGCAGGCGTACCCAAAGTGTGTTTCCGAGGAACATACGGCTGCACTCATGCATGCGGTCGCGATTCTGCCTAACGGTGTCCTTGGGATGCATCCGAAAGTAAGCGAGTTGGTCGAGACCTCGAACAATATTTCGACAGTGAAGTCGAATTATGGCGAATCGAGTCTCGATATTCAGATTGGCACGCTTTCACGTAGCTCGTCTTCTACGCGTCTTGCTGAGACGCTGCGTCATATCGCGTCTGTTGCCAGTCTGACCGGAGCTCGAAAAGAATTCGGTAATGACTACCCGGGATGGAATCCGAATCCCGATTCACCGTTGCTTGCCACTTGTCGTTCGCTTTATGCAGAGATGTTCGGTGAGGAAGCTCATGTCCGGGCAATTCATGCCGGTTTGGAGTGCGGCGTGATCGGTGAACGCGTTGGCGAAATGGATATGGTGTCCTTCGGTCCGCGGATTGAGGGTGCTCACAGCCCGGACGAACGGGTGTATGTCGCATCCGTGCAACGTGTCTGGAAGTATCTCTGTGCTGTACTGGCCGCCCTGTCAAAGGGGTGAGAAGCTCTGTCAAAGGGGTGAGAATGGGTCAATGTTTGAGAGCAGGGCAAACATGAACACGGGCCGTCAAGCTTTTGCGTTTGCGGATGTGTGACGTACTCGCCAAGCAGAGGGAATGGCTTCCAGTGTCGTCAGTCGATGTTGGTCATGCATGATTCACGTGCGCGTTGGAATGGGGATCGAATGGGAAACACATTGAGAGATCGTCCACGTTTGGGGCGATACCAATCGTTATGGTTGATAGCGACGCTTGTTTGGGGATTCGCTACGAGCGAAGCTTTGGCGCAACGAAATGGGGGAGGCGCATCTGGAAAGCGTGCGTACGTCGAGGCGAAGATTATTCCGGTCGACGGTGATCCCATTGAAAACGGAACACTGCTGGTGGAAGACGGCAAGATCACGGCCGTTGGTGCTGTGGCTGACGTCGCGTTTGGTGCCGATTTCGATGTCGTCAATTGTCAGGGCAAAACCATTATGCCCGGCTTGATTTGCACGCACAGTCACATTGGTGGAATCGGTGGGGCGGATTCTTCCGGCCCGATTCAGCCGGACGTTCGGATCTTCGATTCAATCAACGTGCATGATTCCGGGTTCCGCCGCGCTGTTGCCGGCGGGTTAACGACGCTCAATATCATGCCGGGGTCCGGCCATCTCAACAGTGGGCAGACGATTTACGTCAAGCTTCGGTCGGCGCAGGTCATGGAAGACATGTTCATCCTCGACAGCCATGGTGAGCCGATGGGTGGCATGAAGATGGCAAACGGTACGAACCCTCAGCGAAAGCCGCCATTTCCCGGTACGCGGGGCAAGTCGGCGGCATTGCTCCGTGCCAAGTTGATCAAGGCACAGGAGTATCGCCGTAAGCTGCGAGACGCTGGAGACGACGCGGATAAGGCGCCGAAAGCAGACATCGGTCTGCAGGCGCTGGTCGAGGTGCTTGATGGGAAGCGTATCGTTCATCATCACACGCATCGTCATGACGATATCATGACGGTCATTCGCCTGTCTCAGGAATTTGGATTTCGCGTTGTCCTTCATCACGTGAGTGAGGGGTGGATGGTTGCCGAAGAGATCGCCGAGGCTGGCGTGCCTTGTTCTGCCATCGTGATTGACAGTCCTGGCGGGAAGCTTGAGGCGCAGTACCTTCTCCTCAAAACCGGACGCATTCTGGAAGAAGCGGGCGTACTGACAGCGTTCCATACAGACGATTGGATTACGGATTCGCGGCTGTTTTTTCGAAGTGCAGCCCTGGCCGTGCGTGCGGGCATGAGCCGAAAGGCCGCGTTGGAAGCACTGACCATTGCTGGTGCAAAGATGCTGGATCTGAGTGACCGGACGGGCACCTTGACCATAGGCAAAGATGCAGACTTCATCATTCTCGATGGTGATCCGCTGAGTGTATATACCAAGGTTCTCGAAACATACGTTGAGGGAATGCGGGTCTTTGATCGCGCCAACGCCAAAGATCGTCTATACGCGGTCGGTGGTTTCGGTGCGGGATACAACCAGAAACCCTACATGTGCTGTTTCGAGCACGGGATGCAAGAAGGGGGCAACCAGTGATCCAGAGTGTGAAGACAAAGAGCGTGACGTCAGCCGGTCGCTTAGCGGCCCGGGCGAATCAGCATGCTCTCGTGATTCTGCTTGCGTGCGTGTTCGCCGTTGTATTTGCCGGCATGACGCAGGCACAGGTTGCCATCTATGGTGACAAAGTGTACCCCGTTGACCGTCCGGTCATTGAGAATGGGGTTGTCATCATCGAGGGTGGGAAGATCACAGCCGTCGGGGCTGCGGGCGTCGTCGCTGTTCCCGAAGGGTTAGAGAAGCTGGAGGCACCGGTTGTCGTTCCCGGTCTGGTTGATGCGCACACCACGGTAGGTGTCAGTGGCGTCCTCAATTACGACCACGATCAAGATCAGCTTGAACGATCAGCCCCGATCCAACCTGAGCTTCGCGCGTTGGACGCCTACAATTGCCGCGAACCTCTGGTGGAGTGGGTCCGCAGTTTCGGCGTAACGACCCTGCAGACGGGGCACGCCCCGGGTGAGTTGATTTCAGGACAGCTGATGATCGTCAAGAGCTTCGGCCGTACGGTGGACGATGCTGCCATCGTTCCTTCGTCCGCGGTCGCGGCTACGCTGGCGTCTCAGGCGCGAAAAAGTGGCGGTAAGTCTCCGGGCACTCGTGGGAAAATGATGGCGATGCTGCGCCAGGCGTTCTTGAACGCGCAGGCGTATGCAAAGAAGCAGGCAACCGCAGACGATGACGCGAAAGAGCCTGACGCCGAGGGCGAGAAGAAAGATAAGAGGGCTTCAACACGCAGTCTTTCTGACGAGGTCCTTGTGCGCGTGCTCAAGCGCGAGATTCCATTGCTGGTCACAGCGCACCGTGCGCAGGATATCGCAAACGCTCTACGATTGGCCGTTGAGTTTGATATCAGACTCATTCTGGATGGCGCAGCTGAGGCCTACTTGCTGGTTGATCGGATACGTGCGGCAGACGTGCCGGTGTTGATTCACCCGCCCATGGTACGTGCGTACGGAGACCTGCAGAACATGAGTTTCGAAACGGCCTCGACGCTGATCAATGAAGGCGTGAAGGTTGCGTTTCAGAGTGGCTATGAGAGTTATGTTCCCAAGACGCGCGTGCTGCTGTTTGAGGCCGGCATCGCAGCGGCCAATGGCCTGAGTTTCGATCAGGCGTTACGTGCGATCACACTCACGCCAGCCGAGATCCTTGGAATTGATCAGCGGGTGGGTAGCTTGACTGCCGGCAAAGATGGTGACGTGGCTTTATATGACGGTGATCCCTTCGAGTACACCACGCATTGTGTGGCGGTTGTCGGTGAAGGACGCGTGATATTCCGTGGTCGCCGATAACTGGCGGTATGTGTTTCCATCAGCGGAGTCACCGGTGTGTGATCTGTCAGTGCACCGGCCTCCGTTTTTATCTCTCCCACACGCCTGGCGAGGCTTCAATCACTTGTTATCGGTGGTGCGACGGCCACAATGTGTCCCCTCTCGTTTCCCTTTCCATCCAACGTATTTGATACTCAGTTTGTCCCACTCACCGTTGTGAGGTCCGTAGCGCGGACTCTTCGCTCGGTTTCGTAACAGTGTGGCATGCGTAATCCCAAACCTCGGGATTGGGTGTAAGAGGCTGTTCGCGCTTGTCCCACAAGCGGGAACGAACTGGGTTGCTGATGTCCGAACCGCTGGCCAAACTTCCAATTGCCGCATTGCGCGCACAGGCGGAGTTCGACAACGCGAACTTCGATGTGTTCCTGCCGAATCCCAGCGGTAGCGGTCCCGTCCTCTATCATAAGAGTTCCCTCGGCATTGACAGTCTCGATTTCGATCGCATCGAGGAGACTGGCGTTGGCTTTCTGCTGATTCGTCTCGAAGATTTCCATCGCTGTGAAGAAGCGCTGGAATCGCGTTTGTCGGCGATACTGAGCTCGGAGACGTTGGACCCGGGCAGCAAGGCGATCATTACGCACAGCGCAGGCAGCGCGGTTGCGCGACAGTTGCTCGATGGGCCACCGGATGCGAAGGCGCTGGAGCGAACGGTTGGTGTGGTCGACACCATGATGAACTCGCTGATGCATGAGCCTGCCATTGCGAGCCACCTTCTTCAAATGGCCGGGCATGAACGATCGACCGCGAGCCATATGTTAATTGTCTCGTCACTGGCGATGGCATTGGGGGCTGAGATCTTCGGTCAAGGTGAGCAGGCATTGATTCGGTGCTTAGGCACTGCGGGGATGCTGCATGACATTGGAAAGCTCTCGGTTCCTGAACATGTCTTGAAGAAAGTAACGCCACTGACCAGAGCTGAATTGGCGTTGCTGCAACAACACCCCATTGAATCCGTTCGCCTTGTCACGAACGATCC
Source organism: Phycisphaerae bacterium (assembly GCA_049605375.1). Classification (GTDB taxonomy): domain Bacteria; phylum Planctomycetota; class Phycisphaerae; order UBA1845; family UBA1845; genus JADFOB01. The sequence goes on from JBMYUM010000074.1 coordinate 8,646, forward strand.
AACGGTCTCGCCGATGGCGCGTCAGATGATTCTGCAGCATCACGAACGAATTGACGGTCGGGGCTATCCGTTGGGATTGTCGGACGACGAGATTCTGATGGCAACGCGTGTCTTGAGTGTAGTCGATGCTTTTCATGCGATGGTTGGTCGTCGAACTTATCGAGAATCGATGGATGCCGAACATGCCAACCGAATTCTGATGACACAGGCGGGGAAGCAGTTTGACGTTGATGTCTTACGGATCTGGGAGGAACTGTGTGAGAATCGTCGCGCAGACTTTGATGGTACGGATCCGGTTGCGGTAGCCTTCAGTGATTCAGGTGAAGATGAGATTGCCACCAGGGACGAACACAAACCCGCGCCGACGGTGCCGGCCAATCTTGATCGCCGACCAGCCCGTCACCTCTGTCCTGGTGAGACGTCCGTGCGTTGTGTGTATGCGGGACGGTTAGCTGCCGGCCAGGAAGTTCCACCTGAATTTCCAGCACGCGTGCACGATATTTCTCGATCGGGGCTCTGCATCTTGACGGAGACACCGCTTTATCGTGGTGAACTCATCAACGTCCGCATGGCTGTGGCGGGTGAGTATGTCTGGATTCGCAGTAAGGTGGCGTGGTGCCGTCATGAAGCGGAAATGGAGTACAAGAACGGCCTGCAGTTTGTTCACAAAATGCCCGCCGACGAAAGTCACGTGACCGCCACTGTCGAACGTGCACAGGGATTGGTTGATCCGGCTGAAAAGGACGCCGTGGCGGTTCAGGAGTCAACGGCGGAAGAGGCCAAGCCGTCTCCAAAGACGCAAGGCGGTAGAAAGCGGACAGCTGGCAAAGCGGCTGAAAAGGAACAACTCGCAGGTGACGCAAGCGCAAGTCGAGATCTGAAGCGTCTGAACAGTCTGGTTTCGACAGGCATCCGCAACAAGGTCAAGCAACGTGAGATCATCGGCCTGGTCATGTCCGGTGACATTGAATCGCGAACGGAAGGCGCGCGAGTTCTTGGACGCATTAACACGACGCAGTCCCGGGAAGCGCTGTGCGTGCTGTTGAATGATCAGAACCGTGCGGTACGTGAATCTGCCATCATGACGTGCGGGGCGCACGGGGTTCGACAGAGTATGGACCAGTTGCGAACGATCATGAACGGCGATGACGTTAAGCATGCCCTGTTCGCGGCTGAATCGTTGTCCAAACTGGATGACAAGTCTGGCTTACGTATGGCGGCCTCGATTCTACGGAAGAACATACGCGAATCCCGCCTGGCCGCCCGTGTTGTCGGTGAGATCACAGGCCACAAGTTTGCGGCGAACAGCGAGGGCATCAAGGCAGCCATTCGCTACTTGAAGGCAAAGCAGCTGGTTGGATTCTCCTGATCCTCTATCCCTTGGATTCAGTTTTAACCGATTCGGTCATCAGTTCGGCTATCTTCTCTTCCAGACCGTCACCGCTATCGAGATAGCGAAGAATGCCATTCGCGTCGACAACGAAAAATCCTGGTACAAAGTAGATGCCATACTTGTCGAGCAGCGGAGCACGCAAGCCGCGCTTGTCGAACGCTTGCTTCCAGGGGATGTTCTTCTTCTTGATGAGGGTATCGGCTCGTGTCCGGTCACGGTCGAGGTTTACGCTGATGACATCAAGCGGTTTTCCGGTGTACTCACGATAGAGCTTGGCGACCGTGTTGAAAGATTGAATGCCGGAGTTGGTATAGCCGGTCCAGAGATGGATCAACAGAACCCTTCCGGCGTGATCAGCAGTCTGAATCGTATCACCTTCCTCCGGTGCGTAGACCAGATTAAACGGTTGATTCAGTGCACGATACCTGTTGTATTCGCCCGTAGCACGATGCAGTGCGGGGTGTTTGGGAAGCTGATCCTTCATGTCCTGCAAAAGTCCGACAGCCAACGCCGTCTTTTCGAGTCGCAGGTAGTTTCTGACCAGCGAGGCCATGATCACGGGTTTTCGTTGGGAGTAGGGGTGTTCCTTTAAAAACGACTCATACAAAACTTTTGTTTGCTGCAACTGTTGCTCGAACGGCATTCCTTCGAGCCGCGCGGCAAAGACAAAAGCCTGAATGGCGTAGTAGTCGTTCTCACTCGCGAGTTTCCCGGTTGGTAACTCACAGGAAATGGTGTCGGTGGCGTAGTACAGTTCCGGAACATAGTAGGGGTCAGTCCCCGCCAAACCGGCAAGGGCGCCGAGCTTCATGATCAATGCATCGTCACGGAACTGTGATTCGGGGAACCGGCGGGCAAGCGCTTCGCTGAACTTCACGATCTGCTGAAGCTTGATCGCCCGTTTCGTGGTGCGTTCTTCGCGCAGCTCGACGAGTTTGTTCCACAAGGCGCGTTCGCCAAGTTTGTCCCATGGGGCGGCCTTCGTCTGAGCGGAAGCTGCCGGGCCCGACCACAGGGATGAAGCAATGACCATGGCGGCGAGGGCGAATAGGCGTCCGCCGACTCGAACATCTGTCATGGGTCCTTGATACGAAGCGCGTGCTGGCAGCATCCCAATACTCCTGATGACGTGCTCGCGAGGGCGCGCATGTCACGATGTCGTGTTTATTTCGTTGCGTCCGTGTTTGCCTGGCCTTGGAACTCAGCGCGGTTGCGCCTCAAATCGAAGCGCCTCTCTGTGTGTTCGCCACTTCATTCCAACCTTCTCCTTCGAATGCGAAGTATTGTCGGGCGGGGCCTTTTCGGTCAAGGGCGTGAGGAACGGCTGTTCAAAAGTTACACCTGCCTGATGGATGGAGATTGATTGATCGATGTTGCGTCAACGCACGTAGCAGTCCTCCTTGGACGGTGTCTCGCATATCGGTTTTCGATTCTGCGCCGAGCGCATTCGGAAAAGGTCCCGAAATCCAGTTGCCTTGCTAATGATAATGCATTATCATTAGCGTGTGTGGGGTGGTGATGCGGCTCTGATTGTACGGGAGCCCGACGAACCAAGCCTTGGGGCGGTGTCAGATGGCGGAGCGGAATACGCGGCAGATGGATGCGATTCGAGGCGTGCTCGAGGCTGCTGGACGGCCTCTGAGCCCGAAGGAGATCCTCGATGGGGCACGGGGACAGGTGCCAAACATCAGCCTGGCGACCATTTATCGCCGATTGAAGCAGATGTGTGCCGACAGGGTGGCCTTGCCGATCCACCTGCCCGGGCAAGCACCACGTTACGAATTGCAGGCTGCTGCTGCTCACCATCATCACCATTTTCATTGTGAGGCGTGTGATCGCGTATTCGATGTCGAGGGGTGTCCCGGGGGTGTTGCTGACCTTGCACCGACGGGTTTTGAGGTTGCCAGTCATGAAATTGTACTTTATGGACGTTGTGATGATTGCCAGTCGAACTAAGCGGATTCTGCATTTGGGCCTTACCCTGTGCGTTTTGTTGGCGTGTGTTTCTTGTTCTGATGCTGATCGTGCACAAGAGGCTTCGTCTGTCCCTTCTTCCAACAATGAAATGACGGGAACTTCGTCCAGTGTTGTGAAGAAGAAGGTTGCAGTGACCATTCCACCGCAGGCGTGGCTGGTCAAGCAGGTGGGTGGAGAGAATGTGGATGTGACCTGTTTGGTTGGCCCACAGGATGATCCCCATTCCTATCAGCCGACGGATGCGATGGTTGCGGAGCTCGCCAAGTGCCAGACGTACTTTCGTATTGGCGTGCCGGCTGAAGAAGGACGTTGGTATCACGCGTTGACTGCGATGTCCGACATGAGCTTCGTCGATCTGCGTGACGGCATCGAGATGCGAACGATGGCCCACGCGTGTAGCCACGATCATGGCCACCACGGTCATGGCCACGGCCATCACCACCACCATAGTGCTGACCCTCATACGTGGCTGAGTCCAGCGAATCTGCAGCTGCAGGCTAGGAAGATCGCCCAGAGCCTAT
>JBMYUM010000075.1:0-12531 GCA_049605375.1 Phycisphaerae bacterium
TTCGCCGCTTTGTCTGACGATTACGTGGAGGGTCGAATCGGCAGGAAGTGGATGCGTCAGGAACAGGCGTACGCCGTCTTCTGTTACGCTGATTTGATTGATGGCTGCGGATTCCACGGCCGTGGAACTCACCTCGAAATCTGCCGGCTGGAGCCCACCGGACGGCCCCCCCCATGCGACATCGATAGCTGACCAGCCCGGCACATCGCCAAGGCGGACGTCGGTCGCACCGTCCGGTGGGTTGCTTCCAGCCAACAGGCAATCTGTGGTTGGGCCATGTATTGAGAATGCCATACTAAGCGGAAGAAATCGAAAGCCCTTGCCGTGTTCATCCCAATACGAACGACGGTTGCCTTCGCAGCCTTCCGGAGCGGTGGCCCACGACCAGACGCAGTCGTCCTGGATGCTATTCAGAATGATGAGCCAGTACCGTTCGCCGTATTGCATGCTGAACGGTACCGGCAGCGAGAAGGAATAAACGAACTCCGGATGATCATCGACAAACGAGATCCGATGGCCGGTTGCTTTACGATCGACATGCCCGGCTTCGAAGGTGATCATCGGTTGTCCTGGTTCTCCCTGATCGTCATGCGCAATCTGGATTACGAAATCATCTTCGACCGGAATCGTCGAACAGACGGTCTGGTCGAACGTTGATTCGTAGGTACCCCACCAGCGTATCGCGCCAATGGAAGGAGGAGGTGTGGTCTGTTGATCGTCCATGATGACGATGAAGTCATCTGAGGCGCGCGATCCGTAGTCGGCGTCTGCGTGCAGAAAAACAAATCCGCCGTGAAACTCCTGGTCGGGCGACTGTACTTTGTGTACCGGCGAACATTGAGGGGCGATTTCGGATTGAGGCGTCATTCTGCCGCAAGCTCTGGGGCACGGTTCCTCTCTTTGGAGGATGGCCAGCGTGCTGCGTGTGCACGGCCCGACCAGCAGTAGCGTGAGAAGCCCCATCCAACGATAAAAATGTGTATTCGGCATCTTTCTGCGCACTAGAGACCCCAGATTCAGTCATTTCGATATCGCCGTTGGCAAAAAAGGAACCGTTCCGGTGCCTCGGGCCTTCATAACCATTGGGTTTCAGTATGCAGAAAGTGGGCGTTATGATTCCAGGGAGAATGCGGGGATGAATCGGGGAGAAAAACGGGATTCTGTTTGTGTTTGCAACGTTCCCATGAGCCAGTCGATGTGTCAGTCGGTTTTCGTTCGACTATCCACCAAGCAATTGCGACAGACGTGTCGCGCTGTTGCCGGTCGGGTTGATTTCGGCAGCCTTCTGATAGTAGGGAACCGCATCTTCTGGTCGGCCCAGCTCTTCAAGTGTGGCACCAATGTTGTAGTAGGCTTTTTCGTATTGAGGATCTCGTCGGGCCGCCTCTTGGAACTTTGCGAGTCCCTCTTCCAGTCTTCCCAGTCGACAAAGGGTGGTGCCCCAGGTGAGGAACCCTCGTGGGCTGACATATTCAGGTTCACTGGCGGCTAGGCGCGAAAACTCCGCCAGGGTGTTCTGCACGACATCGGGCGTCGCTTTGTACCAAGCTGCGCCGAGGAACTGTGTTCGGTAATCCCAAAGGGCTTCTTTGAAGAGCCGGTATGCCTGGTCGGCACTCTCCAGTTCCGATTCACGTGCGACCGATTTCTCGAATGCACTCTTGGATTTTTCGAAATCCCCCAGTCGCAAATAGGCGACGGCCTGGAATAACGGTGCGTACGGATCGCGTGGGAGCATCTCCTGGACGGTATCAAACTCGACGACAGCTTGTGCAAACTGCCCGTTGTCCAGGAGTTCTTTCGCGCGGGCGTATTGACTGGCTGGATTCACGGCGAGGTTGTCGACATTCTCTCGTTCGGGATCCGGCATGCGGAACTCTGCCGGTGCAGATTGTGATCGGATGGCCACGGCATCGGCTTCTGCTTCACGCCCGGTACGCAGATAGGCTTGCGCAAGGCTGCTGAGCGTGCCGCGATCGACAGCTTTGGCAGCAACGGCCTGTTCAAGATACTCAACGGCTTCGGTTGCGTTTCCGATGGCGAGCAGAAGCTGTCCAAGTCCGCGTTTCGCACTTACCAGGTTCGAATCGATGGCGAGTGCACGACGGTAGGCTGTCTCGGCATCTTCGTTCTTTCCTAGTTTGGTCTTCAGTCGCGCGAGTTGAACGTATGCCGGTGCATAGTCGCTGTTCAATCGCAGGGCTTCCTCCATCCGCTGCGTGGCTTTTTCAATTTCTTTGCCGTCCAATGCCAGAAGATAGGCATGATGGTAGACCCAACGAAACGCCGTCTGATCGATTCGGCTTGCTCGTTCGTAAGCGGTGATGGCGATGTCATGGAGGCCATGAGCGTCGCTCAGCATGGCGAATGCACCCCAATTATCTGCGCTGTCTGGCTCTCGCACGACTTCTTCACGCACTTGGTTAAAGGTCGCCACAAGTTCGTCGTCAACGCCGTCAAGGTTGGGTTGAGGTACTTCAACCGTTGACTTGACAATGTTCGATGCCTCTCGAGGTACGACAAAGACGATCGTCACAACGATGGCGACGAGGGCAAGTATGATGACGTAGCCGAATGGACTACGGCTTTGGTTTGAATGCTGGCTCATGGTATTTTTCTCCCGCTGCCGCGGACGATATCGATATGTGTATCGATGGCGTTGATTTCAAAATGCTCGCGTGTTCCATCGGTCCAGAGCACTTCCAGTGATTGCGGTTTCGCGTTACCCAATCCGAAAATGGTGCGATCATCAGAGGCCGACTGGTAGCTTCCGACATGCCCAGCAACGGCAACGTGTTGCTGTCCTGACGTTTGTAATGTGAGCATGCTTCCGACGGCGGTCCGTCCCTTCGTGCTGAGTTTCGCACGGATGCCCAACCAATGTCCTGTCTTTGGTGTTTCGTTCAGGTAGAGTCTTGGTGCGCCGGCCAGATTGGTGATGAGGATGTCACTGTCACCGTCGTTGTCGACATCTCCTGCTGCCATGCCTCGTGACACTTCCATGGGTGTTGAAACGTTTGCGCTGAACGGAGGCTCGATTGCACCGAATCGTCCGTTACCGTGATTCACGAAAACCGTATTCGATTCCGCGTAGTCTGCCCAAGGGGCCGGCATATGGGTGGCTGGCGTCACTTTTCCTCGCACGACTGCGCCATTGGCGATTGCCAGGTCAAGGTCTCCGTCATGTTCGAGATCAAGGGCCACGGCTCCGAAACCGGTGAGGGGCAGGCTTGGTGCGGCGAGTCCGGCAGAACCTGTGTTATCGGTGAATATGCCGTCGCTGTTTTGGCTGTAGAGGGTGTGGCTTTCGAACCTCAGATGTGTCAGGAACAGATCGAGCTTGGCATCGCCGTTCAAGTCGGCTGTGAGTACACCCATTCCTGCTTCGGCCTGCCCGTTGAGATTTAGTGCGCACCCTCTCATCAGGGCTCGCTCTTTGAATGTGTTGTCACCCTGGTTAATCCAGAGGTGATTCGGGTAAGCGTCGTTTGCAACGTAGATATCGATCAGGCCGTCGTCATTGTAATCCGCGCAGGTTACCCCGAGCCCTGCTGCGGCCAATGCCGCGATGCCGGACGACTCTGAAATGTCCGTGAAACGGTTGTTGCCCGTATTCAGGAGTAGTTTGTCGTGAATCGGATAGAACGCCTTGGGGCTGCAGTAGTCTTTCCGCCCCAATTCGTCAGAGCATTCCTTCAGTTCGTTCAGCTCGACATATCGAACGATGAAAAGATCAAGCCAGTCGTCCTGGTTGATGTCGAGCCATGCGACTGAGGTCGACCAGCCGGTTCCGTCAATTCCCGCGCTATCGGATACGTTCTCAAACTTGCCGTTTCCCAGATTCACGAACAGTGTGTCCTTACCGTAGTTGGACACATAGATGTCGCGCAACCCGTCATTGTTGAGATCGCCAACGGCGACACCCATACCATAGCCAGTGTCACCGAGGCCTGATGACTTGGTCGCATTGATGAAGCTGCCGGGCTCATGCTGGAGGAAGAGTTGGTTAGCGGTATCGCTCTGGTCATTCTCTGCTGACTGGGACTTGTTGCCGTTGGTGAAATAGACATCAAGTAATCCGTTGTTGTCGAGGTCGGCAAGGGCAACACCACCGGCCATGATTTCCGGGAAACGGTATTCGCCAGTTGCGCCTGTCTCGTGCTGGAATGCAATTCCCCAATCTCTGGCTACATCGATCAGTTTGACGGACGACCTGGTTTTCCCACGAAGTTCTGTTGGTTGCTTTCCTGTTCTTGAGGAATCGATTGGTGCAGGGTCTTCTTTGCATCCGGCCATGCTCATGGTCAGTAATGCAGAAATGAGAAGCCACGTGGTGATCGGTCGATGCGCGCACATCATGTGATCAAGCCACGTAGCGGGTGGTGAGACGAGGTGATGACCGGGCGCTGCACCGTCACCATTGGCGCAGCAACATCCGTATCGACGATTCTCCGCCAACATCGGGAATTCCTGACTACTTTTCCAGGTTCGCGCATCAGAACTGTTTGAGCGCGAATGACGCTGTCAATATGAACGCCGACAGGTAGATTCAGTATAGTGGTAGTGGGAATGATCGCAAAAGCAAAAAGTGCCGGCGCACTTGTGGCTGACGCGGTGTTTTCGGACGTCAGGCGTTTGCGGTTCCGGCCTCATCGCGTAGCCTACAGGGATGAATTCACCAAATGACTCGCATTCTGACGTTGGTCCGGTCGCTGATGGTGTCGTTGACCAGACGGGGCATCGTAGCGGTGGGGCCATGTTGTCCTGGCTCGGGTTGGCACTGGTCATCGGAGGGCCCGTTGCGTACTACTCGATGCAGGACCAGACCATGCTTCGCAGTACGGGCATGCTGGCGTGGATACTCATGTTTGGTGGTGTTGCTCTCGCACTGATGGGCATGACCAGCTATCCGCGGCGACTGACACGTCTGTTGTTCGGTAGCTGCCTTTCGCTGACCGTGTTGTTCCTGTTGTTTTTCTTCGTGGCAAGCGCTTTGCCGAAGGCGCAGCAACGATCTCTGGACATGGCGCCTGACTTTGAAGTATTGGACCATGGTGGCGCGTCGGTTCGTTTGACGTCGCTATTGGCGTCCGGGCCAGTTCATCTGGTTTTCTATCGTGGTCATTGGTGACCGTCCTGTATTTCGGAGCTCCGCGGGCTCGGAGACGTACACAGCAAGTTGTCAGCACTTGGTGGAAGGCTGTTCGGGGTTTCCGTCGATCCTCCTTCAAAGGCAAAAGCTATCGTTGAGCGTAATGATTTGCCGTTCTCTATCCTCTGCGATACGGATCGGAAGATCATTGAGGCTTTTGGTCTTGTGCACAAAGGGGGTAGCATGGATGGTCAGGACATTCCGATTCCTGCTCACGTTTTGATTGGTCCGAGCGGGGAAATTGTATGGCGATTCACTTCACACCGCGTGCAGGTTCGTCCTGCTCCAGCGGATGTCCTTCGTGCCATTGAGGACCAGAATTGGAAACCCCGGCAATCCGGATGATTGTACAGGCTTCAAGGAAATGACATGTCAAACGAAATGATGACCGTGGCGGATGTGGCGTCGATTTGTGGTGGTGAGTTTCTCGGGAATGACGTCGAGGCTCAGTCGCAAGTTGACGGTGTAGCGGCGATTCATACCACAGGCCCGTCGAAGGTTTCCTGGTTGACGGACAAGCGTCATGCTGCATCTCTGGCGGACTGCCCGGCGGCGGCGGTTGTTGGTTCCCGTGCGGACGTCGGTGATTTCCCGCGTGCCATTGTCTGCGATGATCCGGAGATGGCGATGGTCAAGCTGCTGGGGGCTTTTCATTGCGCAGTTGAGCGTCCGGAGCCGGGTGTTCATCCAACGGCTGTTGTGGATTCGACCGTTGATCTCGGCGCTGAGGTGGCTGTCGGTCCTCATTGCGTTGTCAAGGCTGGCGCGAAGGTTGGTGCACGAACTGTGCTGCACGCTGGTTGTGTTGTTGGTGCGGAGGTGGAGATTGGTGAGGACTGCGTGCTTTATGAGCAAGTGATTCTCTACGATCGAACCTTACTTCGTAATCGCGTGATCATTCACTCGCATACAACCGTTGGTGCAGATGGTTTCGGCTATGTGTTTCGTGACAATTGCCATCACCGTTACCCGCACATCGGAAGTGTTCTCATCGAGGATGATGTGGAGATTGGTGCCAATTGCTGTATCGATCGCGGGAAAGTCGGACCGACCAAGATTGGTGCCGGCTGTAAGATTGATAACCTGGTTCAGGTAGGTCACAACGTGGAAATAGGTCCGCTATCGATCCTGGTCGGTCAGAGTGGGGTTGGTGGGAGCACAAAGTTGGGACCTGGCGTCATGCTCGGCGGAATGGCGGGCATCATTGACGGTCGCATCATTGGTGACGGGACGATGATTGCAGCCGGATCCTGTGTCTACAACCACTCCGATCCGCGTGACAAGTTGATGGGCATACCTGCCATTGACAGTATGCGATTCAAGCGTGAGTCGGTTCATAGCAAGAAGCTTGACCAGCTTTACAAGAGGGTAAGCGAGCTTGAGAAGCAGTTGGCTGAAGTTCGTGGGGCGCTGGCGGAATCTAATTCGTCTTCGTGAATTGTTCCGCGCGTTTTTGGGTCCGTTATTCGTCGGTGAACTCGGCACCATTCTGTCTCCGTCGGTCAACGTGGAGTTTGAGCACGTCCGGTCGCGAATAGTGGCCGGTCGCATCGAAGTTTTGGCGCTCCCGTCGCACCAGGTCCAGATCGAGTTCCGCGGTTATCATTGTCTCTTCGTTAATGATGGGTTCAACAATCCATTCGCCGTCCGGTCCGGCTATGCATGATCCGCCATTGTAGATGGTTTCATCGGGACGGCAGATTCTGTCTCGATGCGGGATGCCGTTGGGAATATCCTGTTCACGGATGATCGCGCTGGCAGACAGCACGAAGCTCCTTCCTTCCTTTGCAGCAAATCGTGTGATGTCTTGTGTCAGTCGGATGTCACCCGGCCAAATCATGACATGCAGGTTTTCGCCGGCGGCATAGAGCGCCGTGCGTGCGAGCGGCATCCAGTTTTCCCAGCAGTTCAGCGCGCCAACGGTGAATTCTTCGACGGGGTGTGTGACGAGGCCCGCGCCGTCGCCGGTTCCCCATGCCAGTCTCTCTTCATAGGTCGGCATGAGCTTGCGATGTGTCGAGGCGATTGTTCCGGTCTGATCGATGAAGACTCTCGTGCAGAAAATCGTCTGGCCGCCTCGGCGAGAGTCTTTTTCGGCAATGCCAACGATAACAGCGGTATTGGTTTCTCGTGCGGCCGTACAAACGGAATCGAGATGCCCCTGGGTGATATCAATGGCCTCGCTCAGGTACATGGCATGCAGATCTTTCTGGTCGCTTGATTCAAACTTCGCGCCGTCCGTACGGGAAATCCAAAGCGGATACGCCGGGGTCAGTGATTCACCGAATGCGACGAGGCGGCAATCTTGCGCGCCGGCCTGCCTGACGTGGTCCGCAATTTTTTCCGTCGTCTTGTGTCGGTCAAGCAGAACCGGTGCGATCTGGGCGATAGCGACTTTCATATGATTTTCACCATGCGTAACGGAGTATTATCTGCAGGTCGCATCTTCTATCGAGATAGCCTGCAGGCCACGTACATCGATGTTTCGTAACTTCCAAGAACCTCTGCAAGGATACGTGGTTTTCCTCCTCTCGCCATCTTGTTTTCACTACGAAGTCGTATTTTGTTATGGTCGTCTGTGCTTTGCCGTCTTCATCGACTTTCTCGAAGGTGGTATCGATGTGATGCTTTGATTGTATTGGTACAAACAGAGAAATCGACGGGGCGTTTCGTTTAGGCGTCTAGACCAATCAGCTTCTTCCCGTTGCGTGCGAAGCGGCTGAACTGTATCGATTTGCCTTCACACTTATTTCTCGCATGCAATCTGGATCAGGTTGCCGCATGTGTCATCAAACACGGCAATTACCGCCATACCTACATCCAGAGGCTGTTGGGTGAACGTGACGTTCTTGGCGGTGAGTCGTTCGTATTCAGCCTGCACGTCGTTCACGGCAAACGACGTGAAGGGAATACCGTCGGACATGAGTGCGTCTCGGAATGGCTTGACGGCCGGGTGTTCCGCCGGTTCGAGCGCAAGCTCGGTGCCGTCTGGTTGTTCCGGGCTCACGACTGTGAGCCATCGATGTTTGCCCATCGGGATTTCAGTTTTCTTCTGGAAACCGAGCACTTCCGTGTAGAACGTAAGCGCTTTCTCCTGATCATCCACCATGACGCTGGTGAGATTAATCTTCATGTTTTTCCCCTCTCTTGATGGCTGGCCAGCGGCTGTAGACCACGTTCAGTGGTGTGCCGTCATACCAGTGGAATTTGCAACGGCCTTGCCGTTCTGTCTTTATCAGGCCGACGGATTCAAGCACGTCCAGGTGCTGCGAAATGGCCTGCCTGCTCATTGAGATTCCATGTTTGGTGATGAGGCGCGCACAGATTTCGTAGAGCGTTTGGCCATCTCGGTCGACGAGTTCATCCAGAATGATGCGTCTGGTCGGTTCTGCGATGGCTCGATAGATGTCTTCCGGCATACGATTCGTCACCTTCTCCCTGCCGATAAGAGGCATGATAGGCAAGTCGTGGCTTGCATGTCAAGTGGTCGATGCGTTGCTGGGGTTCGCGGGTTCCTGGTTCGATGGCTGTCGCGTGTGCCTGTTCGATGTCGTGTGCACTCAAACTTGCGGGGGCCTATTTGGTGGTTGTGGGGTGCGTTCGACGTTGGTGTGGTTTGGCGGCTATTGGTGTGTTTGGGGTCGTCATTGGGTTGGTTTGTTCATAATTGACAGGGCGTGTTGACCGGTTATTTTACGTCGTTCCTGATCTGCGGGCGTAGCTCAATGGTAGAGCATCAGCCTTCCAAGCTGAATGTTGCGCGTTCGAGTCGCGTCGCCCGCTTTTGCAACTTGTTGGCAGATTAGAGTTTGCCGATTCAGTAAGTGCCGTTGGTTTGGCACGACATGTCGAAAACGGTGGTGGTTTTGCCACTTGACCACCTTCAATTTCACCCGGGCAGTTCGCTCAATCCATGTGCATTGCTGGGTTATGGTAATAATCAAATGCGCAACATCCAGCCAGCATTGCCGATGCTCACGCGTTCGAGATACCGTCAAAATGGCGTTGTTGTTCGTGACCGGGGTGAGCCAATCGGTGATTTCGGGCCCAGGCGATAGCGCTGCCTGCGATCCAGCAAGCGGAAGTTCGCGAATTACCGATAGCAAATAGTAGAGGGCCGTTCCGCGTGATGCGAAACGGCCCCATTTTCAATTGACCTGCGGCAGTTGGCTCTCGATGGACCGCACGCAACAGATCATTCGCCGTCGACCTGTCCGGAGTCAGCGCGTCGATGCTCTCATCGATGCGCTCCCTGTCCGTTCGCGTTTCTGCCGGTTCGGGTTCGACGTGCGAACAATAGCATCATCCGGCAATTCAACGTTAAGCGAACGTCCATAGCTGTCCAGCAATAGGTTGCCGCTGTCTGCGAGGCTGATCGCGACATTGTGCGATTCGCCAATGTCAAACTTGAATGTAGCCAGGTAGACCGAATCGCTTTCACCGATCGTCGCCGGCTCGTTGAGACTTGATGCGCCAATGGCGCCGCGACTCACGTTTCTTGCCGTAACAATCGACTGCCCGGCGAATGCGAAGTCGGCCGATTCGTCATTGATCCAAGCATCGATTGGTCCCCATTCGCCGTACTTGGCATGAGTGGCTTCCAGGGAAAGCTGGAAGGTATGGAGATCAATTGGTCCGGTTGCCCAGACATCGACCTCCACGGTACCTCCTTCGCTCGTCGAGTTTGGATGTGCGACGAATTCGAGCGTAACCGTGGACGGCGAAGCTTCATTCTCATTAGCCGTTGCCACACCGCCGCTGCAGGGAAGATCGCAGGCCACTTCGAAGGCTTGATTCTGGAATGCGAACACCGCTTGCTGAATATCTTCGAAGTTGACGATTGTGTTCGGAACACATGGTGCCAGATCGACGGCACCACGCGGGCCATCCCATGTACTCTGGAAACCGTGCACGACCGCCTGAATATCTGCGAAGTTTGCCATGCCATTGCCATCCACGTCGCCATGCGCGTGGGTTGCGGTGGTTGCATAGGCTGCAACGTTCGAGCCCTGAAGCTGCGAATGTACGGTGTATTCGTATCCCGGCACGATCTCGGCGCCTCGAACGTTCAGCGTCCCCCAGACTCCCGGCGGGTAATACACGGGGGCATCAACCAGTCTGCCCAAACCGCCATTGGCGGGACCGCCATCGAAATCAATGTACTTCGGGCATTGATCGAAAGATGAGGTAATAAGCAATGCCACAGGCACGTTACCGGGCGCCGGCGTAACCTTGATGTAACGCGGACCGATTGCGGAAATGTCGGCCGGTTGGGCGTCGCAGACTCCGCCAGGATTGTCCAGCGTCGTAGAGTTGCAATCGTTGTCTAGCTCATCGCAAATGATTTCGGTGTTTCCGGGATACACGTTGGGATTGGAATCGTCACAATCCAAGCAGAAGGGGACGCCATCATTGTCGTTGTCGGTATCCTCATTGCCACAGTCGCATACACCCGGCTCCGTCTTGTTCGGATCGAAAGGGCAGCCATCATTGCAATCGAGCGTGCCGTCTCCATCCGAGTCTTCGTCCGCAACGCCACATCCGCAAACACCCGGTTCGATCTTGTTTGAATCGTTTGGACATCCGTCAAGGTCGTCGCAGATTCCATCGGCATCGTTATCGCCGACCGCATCGTCACCCTGGCAGAAGTCGCACCCGTCTGCTACATCATCGCCGTCCGTATCCAGATTGTCGTCGAAGCCGGGGCAGGCGTCGCAACCGTTCGGCGCACCATCGCCGTCAGCGTCGGCGTTGTCATCAGATCCCTGGCAAATATCGACCGACTCACAGACGCCGTCACCGTCGGTATCGTTGGGGTTATCGTTCGGGCATTCGTCGCATCCATCGGCAATCGAATCGCCATCGGTGTCTACGTTATCATTGTGTCCCGGGCATTGGTCAAGGTGATTGGCAATGCCGTCACCGTCGTTGTCTTCACAGGCATTCGGTGTACCGTTGCCGTTGCTGTCGTTCTGGCACTCATCGGGCATGCCGTTGCCGTCACAGTCGTTGTCGAACGGAATGGTGAAGCGAACGTTGTCGACCCGATGGGTATTGGTCGCGCCGCCGGTTCGGGCACCGAAACCGTAACCTGCTCGAATCGGAACGAAATTCGGGATGTCGTACTGATCGACAACGATTGTTTGATGGAGAAGCCCCTTGGTCATGATGATCGTGAGCTTGTCGTCGATCAGCTCGATCAACACATGCTGCCACCTTGAATCGTCCAGGGGGTGAGCTAAGTGCTCATTGATGATCTCATTACCATATCTGCGAACGATTAAGTGATTGCCATTCGCGGCGTTGCTCTGATACGTATCAAATGAGACTGAGAGCGGCTGGTCGCCTCCGCCTTCCGCCGGCAACAAGCCCTCACTGGCATCATCGGCGTCGATCAGTACAAAAGACATACCATCGGCACCGCTTCCGCCACCCATTAGAAAATCAAATTCAACAGAGAATTCATCGATCAATTCGTCTGTAACCGGTTCGAAGATGATCGCGCCGTTTTGGTTGTTCTGATTCGTGGTCAAGCGAAGCGATTGGTCCGCGAGACTCGCAGTTCCGTTTAAAATGAAGTTGGAATTGTTCGAGGTGAAGTTTTCGAAGCGGCCCAGTCCATTGAGGTCGCAGTCGTCTGCAGTACCGTTCTGGTTGCAATCCGATTCGCTACGGCAGACGGTGCCGAGATGCGAACAAGTGTAGAGTACCTCCCCCTCGTCGCGGCCGTCATTCCCCGATTGTATTGAGAAACTAATGGCCCAGTCGGAAACATAACTGCCACCACCGGCGCCGCCATGGTATGCCGCGCCGCCACGGCCACCCGCATAACCACCACCGCCACCGGCACCATAACTGCCGGGAGCCCATATGCCATTGGAGCCGCCACCGCCAAAGCCCATGCCTCCATCTCCGCCGTGGTCTCCTGTATGAGAGTCGCCTGAGATTCTGATACATCCGCCCCCCTGGCCATACGGGAGGCCATAGTCACTGGCCCAGTACCCACGTCCGCCGCGCCCGGCTGCATCATCGCCGTATTCGCCATTACAGGCGGGTTCGTTGTTTCCGGGAGCGCCGCCGCAGGGGCCGGTTCGCCCATTGCCGCCGGTGTGGCCATCGACGCAGGCGCCAGCAAATATTCCTTGATAGCTGCCACCGCCACCGCCTGCAGCAACAAGAAGTTCCCATTCCAGGACTTCGCTGCAATCTTCAGGGTCAATTTCAGGCCGCAAGTACACGATACCGGTGCCGCCACCACCGCCGCCGGCTGTACCACCGGTAGGGGCTGAGCGTTCTGCATTGCCGCCTTTGTCCCCGACGATGAACCGAATCAATCCGCCAGGTGCTAACTGACCGGGTAGCGTGCCAACCTCAAAGGT
>JBMYUM010000076.1:0-12522 GCA_049605375.1 Phycisphaerae bacterium
TTGGGCCTCATTCTCTTTCTCGCCATGGTTGCCACGGGAGTTATCCTTCGAGACCTGCTGCCACCCGGAAGTGGTGGGCGAAATGGCTGCCCACCCCGTCTCACGCTGTGGGGATTCGGCCGGCATGAATGGAGCGAAACGCATTTTTGGCTCTCGTTGTCACTCATTGGCATTCTCGTGATTCATGTGGGACTCCACTGGTCGTGGGTGTGCGAAACGGTCAGGCGCACCGTGCACGCGAACGTCGACGGCCGATTGAGCGGCTTCGCCCGACACGCCTATGGCTCGGCATTCCTGGCCGCCCTTGCCTTGGCTGGCTACCTCTTCTACTACCTTGCAGATGCGAGTGTCGTCTCGACGGCGGGAGGATAGAACGCAAGACGCCACGCATCAGACCGACGTGCATCACCAACCGTTACAGTCCAACAGGGTCGAACCACCAACTGTGAAGCAAAACAGATCAGTTTGCGCCAGCTCCCACACCTCATGGGGCAGATAACGCAGCCCTTCAATCGAGAGTCACCGCCCGGTTGAGGAAACATGCTGACATGCGCTGTCTCGCCACCTTGGACTCGGTTCGGTCTGGAATTCGAATTGCATGCCAAAGATGACAGATTGGGCGTTTGATAAGCCAAGCCTCTGGCACGCGACTCCGTCGTTCATCTTGCTGGAGAGGCGTGCCACGGTACTCGTACAGTCGCCACTCCAGGCAGAATTCGAGGCACGTCATGAAAACAAAACCACATCAAAGAAACAGCAGAGCGGCAAAAGACCCGAAGCGCCGAACCAGGACGCAACTCATTCACGGTGTCAATCAAAGTGGTCGCTGGGATTTCAGCCACCACGTTGTGCCGCCGATGACGGCCAGTGCAACGTTCCGCCTTGAATCCGCCGAAAGAGGAGCGCAGGGTTTCATCGATTTTTGCGAAGATGAGCCAGTTGCCAACGATCATCCGCCTATCTACATCTATGACAGGCTTGATGAACCCACACGCGGAATGCTGGAAGACAATCTCGCCATGGCCGAAAAGGGTGAGATGGCCGTGTGCTTTGCCAGTGGCATGGCCGCGATCAGTGCAGCCATAGGCGTGCTCACACGCACGGGTGACCATATCGTCGCCCATGATGTTCTGTATGGCTGTACCTATTCTCTGATGACGGAGTGGCTGCCACGCCTGCAGATCAACACCTCGATGGTCGATCTTTCCAACCTCGACGAACTGCACAGCGCAATGACGCCCAAGACTCGCGTCATTTACTTCGAAACACCAGTCAATCCGGACCTTCGCCTGATCGACATCGCAGCAGTCAGGGCATGCGTCGATGCATGCAACGAGAGCCGATCCGAAGGTGAGAAGATTCACATCATTGTTGACAACACCTTCGCGTCCCCGATCTGCCAGCGACCACTCCAACTCGGAGCAGATCTGGTCTGTCAGTCGTTGACCAAGAGTATCGGTGGGTTCGGAACCGATATGGGTGGGGCGGTCATCGGACCGCGCTCCCTGCATCGCGACCTCATCATGTATCGTAAAGACTTCGGAGGTTCACTGTCGCCCAAGAACGCCTGGCCGGTGCTGGTCCAGGGGCTGCCGACACTGCCAACCCGCATGGTGAACTACCAGAAGTCCGCGATGCGCATCGCCGAGTTCCTGGAAGAGCATCCCAAGGTACAGGAAGTGCACTATCCCGGTCTGCCCTCGTTCCCGCAATACGAATTGGCACGTCGGCAGATGGTGGACGAACGAGGCAAGTTTGCACCGGGCTCCATGCTCTACTTTGTTCTGCACGATCCGGATGAGACGGGCGAACCCGCACGACGATTCATCGACTACGCAGCGGACCATGCCTATTGCCTGACGTTGGCTGTCTCGCTTGGTCAGATTAAGACACTGATTGAAGCTCCCTATTCCATGACGCATGCAGCCTTGCCGGACGACCAGAAACGAAGCCACGGCCTCGTTCCGGGAGGCATCCGAATCAGTGTAGGCCTTGAGGACTGGCACGATATCATGGCGGACATCGAAGCGGCGTTGGCACAGATCTAGTCTTCAAGTTGATGGGGTATTGTCCACGGACTTCGAAAATCGCACGCTTCTTCCCGTGGAGAGAAAGGGAGCTGCGAATCAGTGCTGAGCTCATCGAGCTAGGCCGCGTACCATTAACGGAGGTCAGATCCAAGCATGGTCATCTACCCTGCGCTCGGTGGACGAAGGGGCGACGCAACCACCATAATGACGGAGAACAAACGAGGTATACACAAACCACATTCCGATAATCACGGCAAGTAGCCCATGATGATCCGAATCCGATGAAGGAAATCCCCTCCCTATCCACGTGCGCAACGCAAACCTTGACACCGCCACGACAAAAGCCGATCAGTCTTATGGAAGGTCCATCGCTTGTTCGTCTGTGAGTACTTTGATAATGACGAAGCCTCGACCCTGCATACACTTCATCATACCGCTGGTGTTCATCGCAGTTGGATGTGAACAGGCACCTCAGGCGGTCGACACGATTCTGTCTGCGAATGACCCCGATACAGCGCAACGTGTCATCATCGATCGCTTCAGCGAAGAGGCGGGGACGCTTTTCGTTCGGGACGATTCCAACGATCTACCGCGACCCGGAGAGCCGATCGATTTCGATGCAGAGCCCTTCTTTGTGATCGGTTTGCAACCCGACGGAAATTCCAGCGGCTACTATCAGCTCGACGTTCAACCACGAATTGCCGCACCGGTCTATGTACTGATCAGTGAATCTGATGGTGGACCGGTGGCTGGTCAACTCAACATCTTCGATCAGATTCCCGGTGATCAAGGCTACAGCGACTTCTGGCAGATGCAGCACGTACTTGTTCCTTCAGATTACGTGGCCAACACTGTTACAAGCTTGACAGAAATTGAAGATGCTGGTTTTGCCATTCAGAAAACCAATGCCATCGTCAATTGCCCGATGGTGCCCGACGGTTCGATCGCAAGCCGAAGGCTGAACGGCGGAAGGTCTGAATTGGAGTTGGGTTGGTATCGCGGCCAGGTGGTGACCTACTTCACGTTTGAAGAAGACTCGATCACGGTCGACGATGCGGATAATCCACGCGTGCCGATGTCAGAGATCTACATGACCTTCAACGTCAATCCCGATGAGGAGGGTGGCGGATTTCCGTCAGGCGTGCGAAAGGAATCAGAATCCAATCGATCGCACAACGTGCTGGCGGCCATCCCGGGAGATCCTGACTATTCACCGTTTGGTATCGTCAACATCTACGACAACAGTGATTTCGACTCCGTCATCGACTTGGCTTCCGCTGAATCGTCCAACATCCTCTTGCCATCGGCTTTCTTCATGAACTGCCCCGTCGTCTCGCTCGGGGAATAACCATGAAAACCGGCCTGTGATCGATGGTATGACACCGTTGCGGTACACCGCGTTCGGATACCATCGCCACAACATGACATGACTTTCCATCGCAATGCCACGAATATTGCGCCGACTTCATGCCGAACATGGGTGTGCCATCGATGAGCGAGCCGCCGTCAAGCCGGTAATGTGAACATATCTTCGAATGTCAAATTCAAGACGAGCCTGCCATGCTTGGATCTCCGATCCAGGCAAACTCTTCAAACCTACCGCGGAAGAAAGAAGAACGCTTCGATCGAAGTAGCCAGTCTCACGCTGGGTGCCATGCTTACAGCCCAACGAAGGTGGGCGTAAGCATGTAACACCAAAGATCTGGCACTAACGTACCGCTCCAAAGCCCACCGAAGGTGAGCGTAAGCATGTATCGCCAAAAATCTGATACGAACGTACCGCTCCAAAGCCCACCGAAAGTGGGCGTCGGCATGTATCGCCAAAGTTCTGATACTAACGCACCGGTCCTAAGCCCACCGAAGGTGGGCGATCGAAAGTAGCCCAGGGCGCGAGCCCTGGGATAGCGACACCCCGAATCAACAAAGCCCGCCCTTCCGGGCGGGCGACACAAACACAATCATCAATCTACGGACAATCCAGCGGCGTTGGCCCTGGATAAGGATTCCCTTGAAAAGCCTGCACAATTGAAAAAGCGTCGGCCAGGCCCACAATCAGATTGGGCACAGCTGAACCCGTCGCTGGTTCGGTATCCAGCCAATCCAGCGGCTCGTTACCATTCGATTGGAAACCCAGAACATTGGCGAACACATCGACAAGCGTGGCTTGAGCGCCATTCGGTGGTTCGCCCGGCGAGCCGCCACCGGTCACATCACCGGAGAAGGTGCACGTCGGCAGAGACAATCCCTCGGAATAGCTACTCTCGTTGGCGGTGTCTGAACCTTCTGGAATAGTCTGCACGATGTACGTGTGGCCAGGTGATATCTCACAATCACCGATCGAGATGATGCCACTCGGCACGGTCGTCCAGTCAAAATAGAACGGCACATCATCAATCGTCGCCTTGTCATAAGAGGATGGGCCGTTGTTCGCTCCAGCGCTGATGTTGATTGATTGCTGCACAAAGCCCAGCACGTGGTTGCCGGCGACACCAGTATCCACGCTCACACGCAACGCGTAATTTGCACCAGCGTTGATCGGATTGGGCTTCACGGAGAGGTAACGTTGGCGAGCCACATAGCAACTGTCGACCACACCATCCCCGGTCGAATCGCGGCATACCGTCTGCGGGTCCGGACCCGTTTGATCCGCTTTGCAGTCGGCGTCCGTCGTGCACGATTTCGTACCACCGGTCACATCGAAAATATCGTTGGCAAGCGGTGTGAATCTGAAGTCATCACAGATCTTGTTTGGATTCTGATCAACACTGAGCTCCATCGTCATGAGGCCTGTATCGCCTTGCCAACCGCCGATCGCAAAATAGTAGGTGACGCCGTTGCAGCATTCCCACGTGACCTGAGCCGGTCCGCCGCCAAGGCCGCAGGTGTCATCGCCACAGTCGAGATAGAAATCGGTTAACGCCACACTGCAGTCATCGTAAATTGCGATGACGCCATCGATAGACGTGTCTTCACACGTACTCAATGTGCAGGTGCCGTTTTCGCCCGGCTGCATAGTGTACGAATACCAAACGACAGAACCGATCGGAGTCTCGTCAGCTCCGTCACGGCACCCGGCAAGGCTCGTGATGTCACTTGCCGCGAACGCGTTTGAAAACTCACGTGTACACGGCAGCCCATTCTCGCATGACTCACCAGGGGCGCTCAACTCAATGGCCTCTTCGCAGGTTGGTGCCTGATCGACGAAGCCGCAGGTGCCAATGCCGCATTGTGCGCTCGCAAGCCAGAGCCCACCACTGTTGTTGCAGGTGGTAAAATCAACATCATCACCACACGCCAAATCCGGGGTACAGCACGCGCCCGTAAACACGCCGCAGTTGTTGAGGCCGGTCGAAACACAGAACGCCAGATCGACACCGTTGTCCGGCGGGACAACCGGAATTTCGTTCACCACGTCTTCCGGGCCATAGGCGTTGTTTTGATCATTCACGCTGTGTGAATTGCCGTCTTCGCTCAAGGCAATATACGTTCGGCAACCACCCGGTCCGTCACCAGCACCAGTGATCTCCAACCAATAGCACGTCCCGGCTTGCAAAACCGGCGGAGCGACGACCGGTGCTGAATACTGCCAGATACGACTCGTCGCACCGAGCGATATCTTCGCATCCGGGACAAGCGTTTGAGCGACACCGATTTCGGTTCCAGGGTAACCGTTCGCGTCCTCGTAGATCCGCAGTAGCCAATCGTCGACAGGTGTTTCCCCAGGGGTAGAGCACTCCGCTCCCTGATCCGGATTGAAGAATGCCGGCCACCAGCAAACGCGGTCAAGTGGCCCGGAGAATAGCGGTGTAAAGTCGTCGGCCCAGCGGTCGACCTGATCCGGCGGCGTCCACACCGCGCGGTCGATCTGGACGATGAAGCTGCCGGTGTCGCGCTGACAATTAGCGTCATCGTCGATGTCGCAAACCGGGCACGGGTCGGCTGCGCAAAAAGTACCGCCAAGGAACTGAGCCGACGGGCTGATATTGAGACACTCTGATTCACTGATACCGGAACCGCCATTGTCTTCGCAGACACCTGGTGAAACGCAACAGGCGCCAAGAAGGCATGGATTGATCGGTACACATAACGGTGTATCGTTCAACGGCGTTCCACCCTGTGCGAGACACTCCAACTGGTCCAGGGAATCCAGACAGGCCGAACCCAGACAGCAAACTCGATCAGCGAGCGCGGTCGCATTCACGTGCATCTGGTAAGGCCCGGATTGCTCAAAGCAAGGACCCTCACCCGGCGGACAATCGCTGTCTTGCGTGCAGTTGGTGAATCCAGCGGAATTCTGGCAATAGCGGTCGGTAAAAACCTGAATGTTGTAAACCCCAGCGGGCAACTCCGGAAACACGTCCGTCGGGTTGCCGTCATTGCATGCGATGTCCGGTACCGCGGCCGCGTCTCGTATGACGGTATCGCAACCCTCGCAGTTATCCACGAGTGCAATCCATCGGAAACCGGGCGCCGCATCGCCTTCCGTGCAACACCAGTCTATCTCTACACGAGCGCCGGAGGTGATCTCAAACGTATGGAATTCGCGCGGGCCGTTGCCGCCGATCGTGCACTCCGTGTCTGGTTGACAGAACTCGCCGGCAGGGCAGTCTTCGCCGTCAGCCTGATACGGTCGGCAGGGCGTACCCGATACGCTACAGACTCCACCGTTGATGTTGTCGCTGGTATCACCGGAGAAAGTCAACGTGAGGGTGGACGCTGTTGATTCCGTGTCGAGCACGTTGTCGGCAGGCGCGGTGACCGAACAAACGTCCGTTGCAAAATCCGGCTGTGGACAGCAGTTGCTGGGCTCACAAACACCACCGAATTCGACAATCACACCACCGGCGTTGGAACAGGTGGTCGGATCTTCGACCGTGCAACTGCCGTCAGGGGCGCAGCACGTGGCAACATTGCATGGCTGACTTCCACATGTGACACCAAGATTGAACGTGCCACCAACCGCGTTACACAGCCATTCCGTGTTTACGCCGGCGTCTTCCTGGCAATTGCCTTCGCCGATACAGCAGGCACCGGTCGGTGCCGGAACCTTGTTTCCAATCAACTCGAATGCAAGGACGTCATCGCTTTCCGGCGACAGCACGGCCCCAATGCGACCACCCTGGGCGGGATCATTCTCCAGAAGAATGGTCGGATCATTCGTCCCCACAAGCCCTGCACTGTTCGTTGCCAGGAAACCACCCGTTTCTCCGGAACCGGCGCCCGGTCGCATCGCGAAAAAGCCGGATGGCGGAATGGTGGGTTCAAGACCGGCAGCAAACGTGATGAGCCAGGTTCGATTTCCACGAGCGACGGTGTTCGTTCCGCAAACTCCATCACTTGCGGGATCACCGATACAGTCGGCATTGGTTGCGCAGCCCGCACCCAGTGGGTTGGGACTTCCATCCAAACCGTTGCAGGTTCCATCAAACGTGAGGCAGAACGGGCCCTGCGCCAGCACTGGCGGGTCTACCGCGGCATCCCAGATTTCAAAACAGAGCGTTCCGTTACCGGAGCCGGTCGTTGCGGGGCCGCCGATGAAGCTGAAAGTGGATAGTTCAAGATACGAGCCGTTACTCAGGTTGTAGTCATCGCCAATACGGAACCGATTCTCGCAATCCGTGTTTCCTTCTTCGACGATGACGGTGAACGTGAAGTCCTGTGCCGGATCGTCATTGAAGCCGGAACTGTATTTCGGGCAACCGCAGTCCGCGAGTGCCGCCCATGGTCCGGCGCCGCCGTTGCAGTTGTCCAACGGACCGACGGTGCAGTTGGCGGTATCGGCACAACAACGTCCATCGACAGCCTCGCAGGTTCCCATGCCGTCGCACACGGTTCCGACAGCGCACGTTGATTCGGCGACGCAGGTGCCGGCCTCACAGGAAAAGTCGAGGCATGCCTGGGCATCATCCTGCGCATCGCAGTCAGTGTCGGTATCGCATTCCGTGCCGTCGCAGTTATCCGTAGCTTCGTTGCATTCTTCGTCATCGCCGCAGTTGTCGCCGGCTGCGTTACCGACGCAGTTACCCGAGTCATCGCACTGACCATTGGTGCAGAAATCGCCATCGCCATCTTCGCAGAGACGGCCGAGTGCATCGACGGTGTTCTGCTGGCACATGCCGTTTTCGTCGCAGGTGTCGACCGTGCACGGGTCGCCGTCGCCGCAGTCTGCGTCGCAGATGCACTGCAGCGGCATGCCGGCAACGCCACCTTGCCGCGCGCTACCGACGCGTTCGAATGGTCTGGCTGGTGTCGCGATCGCTTCGAGCAGAGTGGGGCGATAGATCTCGGTCACGCCGGCGATGGCATGCTGAGCGTCGCCGGCAATGGTGGCATGGGTTACCTCCGTTCCGACAAGGGTGGCGCCGATCTGCGGCTCCAGCGGCGTCGGATCAGCTTCAACCATCAGTGAACAAGACGCAAACGAGGCCAAGAAGGCCATTTTGATAACGCGGTGTTTCACTTTCATACCAATACCCCTTTGTTTTGGTACCCCATTGAACTAGATGCAACCGGTCAACTTGTTTGCTGCGTTCTGTAGCGGTCTATTCGTCTCGCTTGGTTGGCTTTGGCTCAAGTCTGGATGCGGTTCCGCATTCAGCGTGCCATACCTGCTTCGGATGCCACGACCGTGTCGAGTGCCATCCCTCTGTCTCTCCCGATCCGGCGTGCCATCCTCAAGTCTCCCCGAAATCGAGTGCCATGACTACGTCTGGTGCCATGACTACGTCGGGTGCCATGCTTACCACTGGCCGAAGGCGAGTGTAAGCATGAAGAGTACTCTCTTGCCGTGCCCGAAGTCGGGTGCCATGCCCGGAGTCGGATGCCATACCAGGAGTCGGGTGCCATGCCCAAGTCTCCCGAGCTTGCGAGGGAGCGCGGGCATGCATCCCTCAACCACCGTCCCAACATGGTGTGGGAATTGTCACCCGGCCACCGTGAGTCGGGAGGCATGGACGAAACCCCATGAGCCGTAAGCACACTCCATGGTACGGGCGACACAAACGCAATAGAATCTCCCTACGGGCAATCCTGCGGATCGGGTCCCTGGTAGATGCCACCTTGAAACGATTGCACGCCAGAAAATGCGTCGTCCAGCGCCACAATCAGATTGGGCGCGGCCGAACCCGTCATAGGATCCGTATCAAGCCAATCCTTCGGCTCGTTACCATTGGTTTGAAATCCGAGTACGATCGCGAATACATCCACAAACGTGGCTCGAGCCCCATTCGGTGGGTCGCCCGGCGAGCCGCCACCGGTCACATCACCCCAATGCGCGCACGTCGGAAGCGAAAGCGGGTCAGAATACGCGTTCTCATCGGTGATACTCGCACCATCAATGATGGCCTGTACAAGGTACTCGTGGCCAGGTGAAATCTCGCAATCACCGACCGAGATGATCCCGGAAGGAACGAGAGTCCAATCCATGTAGTGGGGATCAGCATCCACGCGCGCCCTGTCATAGCTGCTCGGGCCTGGCGAAACACCACCTGTAACGTTCTCAGGTTGCTGAACGAAACCCAAGGTGATCGCACCGCCGACGCCGGTATCAACACTGACGCGCAGCGCATAATTCGATCCGGCGTTGGCCGGATTGGGTTTCACCGAGAGGTATCGTTGACGTGCGACGTAACAGCTGTTCAGACTAACGCTGTCTGGAGAGAAGCGACAGACCGTCTGCGGATCAGGGCCCGTTTCGTTCGCTTTGCAGTCGGCATCCGTGGTGCACGCCTTTGTTCCACCGAGCACATCAAAAATCGGATTGGCCAGCGGTGCGTCGAGATTGACTGCCCCTTCGCATGGCGGTGTTTCGCATGCCGCGGGTCCGCCGCTCTGCGCGACTTCGTGTAGCGGCAATATGGCCATCGTGGTCACGAAGACCCATGCTGATACAAATGAAGTTCCCATGTTGTTCCCCCGAACCAAGTTCCTATGCGTGTCATGTTCCCATGTGTATCATGAATTCCCGAAACAAATCGTGAACGAAACCTCAATTGCAGTTTAACGGCTCCGGGCCAGGATAAGGGTTACCCTGAAAGGCCTGGACAATCGCAAAGGCATCTGCCAATCGAACGATAAGATTCGGAGTGGCCGCACCTGTCGCGGGATCAACGTCCAACCAATCCAACGGCTCGTTCGCATTTGATTGGAAACCCAAGACGTTGGCGTAGACGTCAACAATGGACCCCTGTGCCCCATTGGGGGGATCACCGGGAGAGCCACCGCCGGTGACGTCGCCGTTAAACTCCGAGGTTGGAAGGTGCAGGCCCACCGAATACTGGCTTTCGTCTTTTGTATCCACACCGTCCGCAATGGCCTGTACGACGTAGTCGTGATTGGGTGAGATCTCGCAGTCGCCGATCGAGATGATTCCGCTGGGGATTGTCGTCCAGTCCTGATAGAAGGGCGTGTCGCCGATCACAGACTTGTCATAGCTCGATGGCCCATTGTTCGCGCCGGCGATGATGTTCGTTGCCTCTTGCACGAAACCTAAGGGGACGACGCCACCCTCACCCGTATCCAAGCTGACGCGCAGTGCATAATTCAATCCTGCGTTGGCGGGATTGGGTTTCACCGAGATATACCGCTGACGCATGACATAGCAGGAATCCGGCTGACCGTCGCCGGTCGAATCGCGACAGAACGTCTGCGGATCAGGGCCCGTTTCGTTCGCTTTGCAGTCGGCATCTGTGGTGCAGGGCTTTGTTCCACCGAGCACGTCAAAGATCGGATCGGCCAGCGGTGCACTCGTCACGCCACAGGTGCACGCAAGACCGTTCACCGTCGATTTGGATAGTGACAGCGTGCCGGCACCAGATTCACCGGATGCGCCCCCGACGACGAAGTAATAGGTGCAACCGCCACACGCTTCAAAAACAGCCTCCGATGGGCCCGATCCGAAGCCGCACGTGTCGTCAGCGCAATCGAAGTAATTGTTCGGGGACGTATCACAACTCTCGTAGATGGCAATCACGCTGTTGTATTCCGTACCACCGCAGGTGGACAGTGTGGCCACGCCACCGGGACCTTCAGGGAAGGTATACTTGTAGTACAGCTTATGACCGACAGCGGTCGTACCGAAACTGCCACGGCAATCGTCGACGTCGACCGTTGAAAGATCGCAGAAGCGATTGTCGAACGGAATATCGCAAGGCGGACCCGATGCGCAGGGTGAACCCGGCGCGTTCAGGTCGATCGCTGCTTCGCATGTCGGCGCCTCACACGGGATGGGGCAGACATCGACGTCGTCACACGATGCGCCGGCGATCCACACGCCGCCAGACCCTTCGCACGTTGCAAGATCCACATTGTCTTCGCAGGAAAGATCCGGTGAACAGCAGGCGCCGGAGAACGGCCCACACTGTTCAAGCCCATTCGGTATGCAGAAGGAAAGATCAACGTTGGGGTCAGATGCGACTTCGCTGACCACGTCTTCCGGTCCGTAACTGTTATTGAAATCCTGCACGCTGTAGCTGTTGCCGTCGCCACTGAGTGCCCAATAGGTGCGGCATCCTTCCAGGCCATCACCTTCGCCGGTGATTTCAATCCAATAGCAGGTGTCGGCCACCAGCATCGGTGGCGTCGGTACCGGGGCGGAGAACAGCCAGACGCGCGTAAACGTACCAAGGCTTACTTTGGAGTCGGGATCAATCGTCTGCGCGGAGCCGATCTCTGCACCGGGGTAGCCGCCGCCGTCTTCGTAGATTCGGAGCTGCCAGTTGTCTTCGGGCTGAGCAGCCAGGATGGCACATTCGTTGCCAAAGAACGGATTGAAGAAAGCGGGCCACCAGCAGATCCGATCCATCGGACCATTCGTTGTCGGCATGAAATCGTCGGCCCAGCGTTCCACTTGATCCGGAGTGTTCCAGACCGCTCGGTCAATCTGAACAATGAAGCTGCCGGTGTTACTCTGGCAATTGGCCTCGTCTTCAATGTCGCACATGGGACAGATGTCATCGGCGCATCGGACCCCGCCGAGGTATTGACCTTCTGCATTGTCGAGGCAATCTTCCTCCGAGATTCCCATACCACCTTCGTCAATGCACGCGTTGGCGGAAAGGCAGCATGCTCCGATCTGGCAGGGATCGTTGGTTTCGCAATCGGCACCACTGCCGGAAGGAACACAGCTGCCGTCGGCCTGGGCACAGGCCAATGGGCTCAAACCTTCGGCGCACACTTCGCCAAGGCAACAGACGTCGCAGCCACCGGCAGCAGTGGCCGCGGTTTGCTCCTGACCAACAAAAGATGGAAAGTGATGGCTCGCCGCAGACGTTGGCATCGGCAAGACGACAAGGATGAACACGACGCTATTGACGCAGATTAGCGCAGATCTCATCTCAATACCCCATATTAGATTTGAATTCTCCGTCCTTCTGCTTCGATGGTACCAATTTTGAGCCTCAGAAGTAAGAAAAATCTGCTCCGAACGGATGTCATAATCCCCGCGTGGTAGGGGGGCGACATGTATGCGGTTACCTTCAGCCTACGGACAATC
>JBMYUM010000077.1:0-12420 GCA_049605375.1 Phycisphaerae bacterium
CAAGAAGACGTGTGTTCCATGATCAGGTCATAGGTGCAACCGTGGGCACATATCGCTGATTGTCGAACTTGAGCGCGCAGGCCTATATCATCCACCATGGATGCTGGTACCATGACAGACGCCGTAGCCGTAGCCATAGCACAACGCAGACATCCACGATGCATCAGAGGTGCGGCTCACGATGCAGCGAATGCGACCCTGAATCCGGAAGGAGCCGAAAACCGTGAACGAAATCAGCTGGAAGTTTCTAACCACACCGCTCTGCCTCGCATGCATCGTTACCGCCGGTTGCCACAAGGCTCCGAAAACGCTGCAGGAATCGCAACTGCTGGCGTCGGCCGACGACACCGAAGTCCTTGACGCCTACTGGAAGCGTAAGTCGCCGCCGGACCTCTGCAACGGAAACGGACGCACCATTGCGATTGCTGATTTCGGCGTTCAATTCGTCACACAGAAAATGAAAGCACTCGGCATCGACCAGCCCGTGGTAGGAATTCCCATTGGGGCAGTCGGCGTGGCGATCTGGGCACTCGGCTTCGAACGCAACAATGTGATCTTTCCCGACGCAACCTTCGAAGAACTTCCGGACGCCCTCTATGGTGAGTTCGTGACCAATCTGGAAGAACGCGGTTTTACTGTCATCCCGCCGGAGTCAATTCGCGGCACCAGTGCCTATGCACAGTTCGAAACAACGGAAATGCGGGAAAGCGGCGGTGAATACCAACTCAACCTCGCTGCCACCGATACAGGCCGAGTCAAAATATTCAAGGTGCTCGGCCCCAGCGAGTTGCCATTGATTGTCAAAGCCACAGACGGGGCGAAGACAAACGATGTCCTTACGTCACTCGGGGAAGAACTGAACGCCGACCTTGTCATGCGCGTGTTTGTTCGCATCGGTGTCTATCGAGGCCGCGCAACCGTGGAATATGACACCCGTATCGAAGCGACAACCGTGGAAACAACCGGAACGCTTCAGGCCATCAAATCGGTCATCTCTGAAGAAGAAGTCATCGCTGAAAACAAGTGGGAGCTGATTGTGGGAGAGACCGAGACGGTTGACGGCGAAGCCTACTACAATGCCATCATGGATCTCTTCATGCCGTTTATCGGCTCTGCCTTCTCGTGCCCCGACGGCACCGAGGCCTCTTGAGTCCGACAGAACACGGACTTTATCGGATGACGCCCCAACAAATTCGTCGACAGTCGGTGGCAAGGCAAAAGCAGTGGCAGGAATCACTGACAAAGTTCCACTTTTGAGCAGATTCCTCGACCTGTAACGACAATTTTGGCGTAATTAGGCAAGAGAAGAGAGACAAATATAGGACCGCAACCCACCGTACCTGTTGAAGAAGCGCGATTGTACCGGAACGCTGGTAAAACAACGCGAATATAGGTAATCTAGGGCGATTCCGTTTGGGCAATGAATCGGGGGCTGCTCAACCAAGGAATGCGGGCTCACGGAACTCACGTTCCGTGGGATACCGGCCCTTGGGTAGCTGAATGATGAATCGCTGCGAACCAGGCCGGAGTTCATCTTGAGTATCGATGAACGGCCCTGGTGCTCGAATACGGCAGATCCATAACTGCGTGATTCGAGCCGCCTCCCAGCCGGGATTTTCTGCGAGGGAAAAGATCTTGTTGAACGATACACGCGGCGTGCGCATCAGTGCACGTACACTACTCGCCGGTTGCATGCTGACAGCAATGGTATCGCTCATTGCCTGTCAGGAGGGTGGCACGGCTGCGCTTGTCCAGGAAGACACCGCCACCCGGCTGCCACCGCCAACAAACGTCCCCGCTGACAACGAATCGCCTGCCCCCAACCCGACTGGGACCGTCACGGACGAAGAAGTTGCCGCCATTCTGGCCGTCGACTCAGACAATGATGGACGAAGCGACCTCGATGAACTCGGTATGGGCAATGATCCCAATGATCCACTCGACGGCCCGGACATCGATGGCGACGGCATTCTCAACGGCGACGACGACGACGTCGATGGCGACGGCATCCCCAACGCAGATGACCCTGATGTCGATGGCGACGGGCGCATCAACGGATTCGACGATGACATCGACGCCGACGGCTTGCTTGAAGCCGACGACGATGACGACGACGGCGACGGCATCCCGGACCTCCTCGACAGCGATGACAACGGTGACGGCGAATCCGACTGCGGATGCGAAAACGGCACATGCAGCGATATCGGTGATCTCTGCTTCTGTGATCCAGGCTGGAAAGGCGAAGACTGCGATGAGTTCACATGCAGTGATGTGAATGATTGTAACAACGGCACATGCATCGGACCAAACGCCTGCCGCTGCGACCCGGGTTGGGAAACACGCACAAGCAGTCCATGCTCCGCATTCAACTGCCTTGAATTGTCAAATTGCAACGGAAACGGCACGTGCATCGATGCCAACACCTGTTCCTGCAACAGCGATTGGCAAGGAGCTGACGATTGCTCCAAACGAACATGTGTGACCAATCCACAACGCTGCGATGACGGCGACCCCTGCACCATCGATGAGTGCGACGAGCGAATGGGGTGTTCAAACGACCCGGTCGTGTGCCCGCTCTTTGAGGTCTGTGCGTTCGGCAGTTGCGTCGACGAATGTACCTCGGCCGGCGATTGCGATGCAGGCCAGGCCTGCCGCCAGAGCGGGTGCGTCGACAATTGTGAGAACGACGCCGACTGTCGCGATGCCGACCCGTGCACCATCGACACCTGCAACGCATCAAACGAATGCGATAACGATCCGGTTCCGTGCCCGCTGTTCGAGGAGTGCATCCTCGGCAAGTGCGTGTCGGAATGCGATTCCGACAACGACTGCGGACTCGATGAAATGTGCCGTGACGGCGGCTGCTTCGCCGAATGCGACTCAGACTCAGATTGCGATTTCGAAGAAATCTGTGACGACGACACCTGTATCCCGGAAGATCAGGAAGAAGACCCGGAAGACGAGGATTAACAGTGCCACCGTACGTGAGCACTCAATCAATATGACTGATCAAGGCTTGCCACAGAGCAGGACCGGAATTTCTTTGCGAGGGAATTGAATCATGCGTGTAGTAAACAAGTTGATGGCCTGTAGCCTGTTTGCCAGCCTCATGCTGGCCGGCTGCAACAACGGCGTAGATAACGCCAACGATACGACGGCATCGCGCACGATGCCGGAACCGGTATCGGCCATGGCAATCAGTAGGCACTTCGTCGAAGTGCGCTTTGCCGGTTCAATCGAGAATGCTGAAGGGCTCTCGTCGTTCTTCCGAATCGAAGCCGCCGATGGCTCCGGAGCCCTGCAAGTCAATGAAGCTACGGTTGCTCCCGACAAAACCCGTGTTTTCCTCTCAACGAGAGAACAGGAACCGCGAACCTATCGCTTGTCCCTGCAAGAACCCACACTCGAAGGTATTGGCACGACAGCGGGCGCTAATAGCGGCGACACCGCCCCGTTGAACACCGCCGGCGGAATCGCCAGCGGGGACTCCATCTTCTTCACTGGCTCAACCTCGGGCGAGCCCACGCTTGTCAGCGCCGTCGCGTTGAACAGTTCTACGGTCCTGCTCACATTCAGCGAGCCGCTGAACAAGCTGACCGCCGAACAGGCCGGCTTCTACCGAATCCTCGATCCCGACGGAAACCCGGACATCGATATCAGCGTCTTGAGCGCCACCCTGGGCCCCGATGGAACAACGGTTGAGGTACAGACGACCCCGCAAGGCAACACAGAATACACGATTCAGGTCACCAACGTCGACGCTGCATACCAGCAAGGCGTCACGTGCCAAGGTGAGAATGTCCAGATCGAAGGCACTCCGATTCCGATCTGTGCCGCTGAAGTTCGACCCAGTAACATTGACGGATTCGCAGCGCCACTGGTGATGACCGCTCGCTCACGTATTGACCAAAACGACACAGAGAACCCCGAAGCCACCGGTGAAACGGGCCACGTATACGCTTGGGCCGGCGGTGCCGGCGTTCGCCGCGCGAATTGCAACGGAAGTTCCACCATCTCTGGAAGCTCTTCCGATCGCGACGAAGAACTGACCTTTACGTTCGATGTCCCGATGCAGAAAGAAGCCATCTCGATCTCCTTTACGGACTTGAACTTTACCAGCGACACGCCGGTACTCTTCGTATCAGACATATCGTCGGCGACGTTCGATTATGTCATCACGGAAGCCCAGATACAGGCCGCGTTCACGCCTACGGCAAACAACCGCGGCACCGTCAACATCGGCCTGATTGCAGGCATACCCTCGTACACACTGATCGACGCCATTCGCTACCGTGAAACCGCCAGCAGCTCCAGCATCGGTGGCCTTTGCCTCAGCACGTCGCGTCGCCTCGATCCGACCGCCAACACCGCCGTCTTCTACGGCATTCCGCCGCTTGACATCAATCCACCAACCGTCACGTTGGTGGAAGCGGTCAGCTCAACGCGAATCCTGGTCTCCTTCAGCGAACCCCTGCGTGAAGGAAGCGCCAACCCCGCCAACTTCAGCATCTCGCCGGCAATCTCGATTCTCGGCGCCGAAGCTGATGTGTATGGCACGCAAATCGCACTGACGACACTGCCGCTCGCCGAGGGAACCAACTACACACTCACCGTACAGAATGTGCAGGACCTCGCAGGAAACACCATCGCGAGTACAACCGCGGCAGTGAACAACCAGGTGAACTTCCTCTTCCCCGGCACCGCCGCGTTTGATGAAGGTGACGCACCACGAGTTGTCGGTGCGATCTCAACCAGCCACACCAGCGTCGTGGTCACATTCAGCAAGCGAATGGGTGACAGCGCTGAAAGCATGGCGAGCTACAGCATCGTTCGCGAAGGTACCGATCCGGCAGGTGGACTACTGACTATCGATGGCGCTGCTTTTGTCAGCGGCTCAAATCGCACGGCCGTTGAACTGTCAACGTTCCCGCAGGACGAAGTCCTCTACCTGTTGAAAGTCGTTAACGTCCGTGACCTCCAGGGCAACCAGTTGGCACCGGAAGAACTGCTCGTCGATCCGACCAGCACGACATTCGTCGGTACGCAGATTGCCTGCCCGATCTGCAACAACGGTAGCCCCGGGCTTGACGGTAACGGTACATGCCAAACCGACGATGACTGTGATGATGACGCACCGTGCAACCCGGCCGAACAGGACTGCGAAGGCACCTGCGTCAACTCATGCGCATCGATTGACACGGATGGTGACGGCCTCTCTGACTCCCGCGAGCAGAACGGCTGGGTCGTCACGGTGTTCTACGCCAACGGTGACCAGTCCAGCACCCGCGTCACGAGTAATCCGCTTGTCGCCGACACCGACGACGACTGCGTCAACGACGCCGACGAACTCGCGTACGGCAGTAACCCCCGCAGTAGCGACACAGACGGTGACACGCTCTCCGACTGTGCTGAACTGAACGAGTGGTTCAGCGACCCGTGGAACCAGGACTCAGACGGCGATTCCCTGCCGGATAACCTCGATGTGTTCTTCCGCGTGTCTCCGGTTCTCGCGGACACCGACGGGGACCAGATCTCCGACGACGAAGAAATCCTCGAACGCAACCGCAACCCGCTGATCGCCGACCTGCCGGTCCCGCAGATTGTGGTCGACGAACTACGCTTCGACATCAACATTCTGACCAGCTACACCGATGAAGAAGGCATTGTTCAATCCTTCTCGGATACGCGTGCCAGCACATTCACCCAGAGCCAGACCACGAGCCTCGGATTCAGCGACACCACGTCGACGCAATCAGAGAACGAGTTCGGCCAGAGCATCGCTGCCGAGGGTGGAACCTCCGGTTGGAAAGTCTCCGGTGAAGTCAGCGCCAGCCAGAGCATCGGTCGTGGCTACAGCTCGACGGTAGACCAGCAGTCGTCACAGACTTCGCAACAGGAGAATCAGCAGTCGGTCACGAACGCACTTGAGCAAAGTGAAAACCGTTCGATCACGCGCGATGTCACCGAAGCCCTCGTTCAGGCCACGGTGAACATCAGCAACCAGAGCGACATCTCATTCAGCGTCACGAACATCGAACTGTCGATTCTCCAGCAGGATCGACTCGCCGGACTGACCTTCCGCCCCATCGCGACCCTTCGTCCAACCGGTGCGGATGATCCGACGGATCAGCCGACGTTCAACATCGGTCCGTTCGATCAGCGTGGACCGATCATCTTCGAAAGCACCACGGTCTTCCCGAATCTCATTGACGACCTGATGCGTGAGCCGACTGGCCTTATCATCGAAGTCGCGAACTTCGACATCCTTGATGAATTCGAACGTAACCTCGTCTTCACCTCGCAGGAAGTGCAGGACCGTACCGCAGGGATCACCATCGACTTCGGCGACGGCGTCGTGGAGAACTACCGCGTCGCTACGACCAGCAAGTTCGACGGAAACACCGGAATCCAACTCGGCATCACCATGGAACGAGCCCTGGAGATCATCGGCATCCTGAAAGATGCAGACGGTTCAGCCGACGACGATGACACCTATGAAACCATTCAGGATACCCGTCCGGGTAATGTCACCGTCGAAGCACTTACGCGTGTCCGAAATGTCGCGAATTCGATGGACGGGCAGGAATTCTGGACCGCCATCTCGTCGAATATCCGTATCGATGAAAATCAGGACTTCAGCACCCTGCCGCTGAAAGCAGGCGATGACATCCTGATTCTCTACACCAGCGACCGCGACATGGATAACCTGCTGGCTCGTGAGGAATACCTCTACAACAGTAGCGACGACGACACCGACTCGGACGACGACGGCCTTCTCGACTTCGATGAGGTTCGTACGGGTTGGACGGTCATGAAACTCCCGGGCCTTCCCTACAAGACGTTCCCCAGTCCGGCGCGTGCCGACAGCGACCTGGACGGCTTGGAAGATCCGGATGAAATGACCGCAGGAACCGACCCGAACCGTTCGGATACGGACTTTGACGGGCTCTCGGATGCAAGCGAACTTCGCGATACATTTGATATCGAGTTGCTCGACCGCGATACCGACCCGTTCAACAACCCGATCCTGACCCAGCCGCCATACAGCGACCAGTCCATTCGACGTGGAGCAAACAACACGTGCGACACGACAACGGCAACAGGGGACGATGAGGTTGTCACCGGTGTCGACATCTGCATCGCATCCGGTGCAAACGGTATCATCGATACCACCCCCGCCGGAGACGATGAAGTGGTCGCGGCGCCGAAGATTGCACCGGGCCCGGATG
The DNA here is from genome assembly GCA_049605375.1 of Phycisphaerae bacterium. Lineage (GTDB taxonomy): Bacteria > Planctomycetota > Phycisphaerae > UBA1845 > UBA1845 > JADFOB01. The sequence continues at coordinate 7,230 of JBMYUM010000077.1, forward strand.
GCATCTGTGACACGACCACCGCTTCCGGTGACGACGTCGTGGAATTCGCAGACGCATCCATGCCGCCGACATTCGGCAGCATTGGCACGGTCTGTATCAGCGCCGGTCCGGATGGTGAAATCAACACGGACCCGCAGGACGATGACTTCCTCCGCGTGGTACACGTGAGCCTCTTCACAACCGACCCGCTGAACGAAGACACCGACCGTGATGGAATCGGTGACGGTCGCGAACTGGTGATCGGTATCAACCCGAACTCGTCAGACGCGGGTAAGGCAACGGACACCGATAACGACGGCCTGTTCGATAACGAAGAGGACGCTTGTGGTTCGGACAAGAATCTTGTTGATACAGACTTCGACGGCATCCCGGACGTCATCGAATGCAGCCTCGGCTTTGACCCGCTCAGTCGCGATGGTGACGGCGATACGCTCCGAGACTACTTCGAATTTGACTCATCAGATGCCGCCGGCCTGTACGACATCTCCGTCCTGGACGATGCACTGCAGCTTTGTATCGACGCACCGAGTTGCTTCTACGATCCGCCGAACAGCTTCGACCTGATCGGTACCGATCCAAGCAATGCCGATACAGACGGCGACACCGTCAACGACAACATCGAAGTCAGTGTCGGTTGGACCGTTGCCGTGTTTAATGCTCCGCCATACCAGGTCATGTCTGATCCGACACAGGCAGATAAGGATGGCGACGGCCTCAACGATGCCGACGAGCAGGCCAACGGCACCGATCCAAACCTTGCCGATACGGATGGCGATTTGCGTAATGACGGCGATGAGATCACAGGCGGCTTCGACCCGCTTCGGAAGGACTTCAACCTGCAAGTCACTCTCACCACGGTCGACGTGATCGACGACTGTGACGCCGCAACATGCGAAGGTCTTGAACTCATTGGACAATTCAAGATCACCAAGCCTGATGGCTCGGAAGAAACGCTGGTTGATCAAGGTTGTTCGACGGAAGAGTGTGCGTGCGAAGTGCAGGATTGCTGTGATGCACAGAAGTGCCCGGGCGAAGCCTTCGTTTACAACGCATCAACTTCCTTCTCATTCAGTGACGGCCAGTCCTTCACCTTGTTCACGAATACGCTGCAGGATAACGATGAGTTGAACTGCAATCTCGGTAACCTGTTGAACAATATCGGATCGGCCTCGAATTCGTTTAACTTCTCTACCAGCTTCCAAACCAGCGCCAGCCAGAACGTTGGTAGCGGAAACTGCGAAGTTAAGATCAACTACGTATTCGTCATTCAATAGGAAGTAGCGCCGAACGGTCGGCATGATTGCCGATCCTGACATCACGAACACAACGGGGCAGGAAGAAGTCATCGCGACTTCAACCTGCCCCTTTTTGTTGTTCAGACCTGTATTGTTGATCAAACCCGGCGTCGCAGCTCGACCTCTCCTTCCTGAGCACAGTCCCTCAACTGGTCGATCCGAGGGCTTCCCACTCAACCCCCACAGGAACGGCAGTAGAAAAGCAGTAGAAAAAATGTGCCTGATTTGAATTGCGACACTTCGTCAAGGTCGGGTAGGCTGGAAGGACGGTTGAGGTATCGGAAGGAATGTAGTCTCGCCGGGAACCGAAACTTTTCCCAGCAGGCCGATCAACGAACAGAGGAACACGCCATGTTTACCATGCTCGGTGGCGCCAAGGTGTTTGCCATTATTTTGACACCGGTCATCGTCGGAATATTGCTCCTTCCCCCCCATACCGTCTTTCTGTGGACCGGAGGATTGGCCATGGTCGGTGGGCTGTTCTGGTCTTTTAGCGAGCTCTGGTATGGACTGCTAACGCTGGTCGTCGGCTTCCTCTTTGTCCTGTTGGGACGTTATCTTGATAGCGCACAGACGCGAGAAGCGGAAAAAGCGCATGCAGAAATGCAGGCCAAAATCAATCGAATGATGAGCATCAACCTTCCCACCGAAGACGACAAGTAGGAAACACCGATGAACCTGAAGCGAGCGATTGAAGAAGGAAATGTCGAGGCCGCCAAGCGCTTACTTGACGAAGATCCATCACTTGCTGCCAGGCCCATCCCATGTGGCCCGCTTGATCAATCACAGGCTGAACCGCTGCATTACATTTCCGATCGCGCTTTCGAAGGCAAAATCAAGCACCAGCGGCAGGCAGAGTTGGCGGTCCTCTTGCTTGAAGCCGGAGCACCCGTCGAAGGCACCGGCGAAAATGAGACCTTGCTTCACGGCGCAGTCAGCTTGGGACAGGATGCTGTCGCCATGGTGCTGCTAGACTACGGTGCGGACATTGAAGCAATCGGTCGTTATCCCGGCATACCGGACGGAACTCCGCTCGACTTCGCCGTCCATTTCGGCATGACGGACTGCGTAGACATGTTGGTCCAACGTGGAGCCAAAATTAAAACGCCACGAATGGCCGCCGGAGCGGGAAGGCTCGATCTTCTGAAACAAATGGAAGTAACCAGTCCAACCGATATTCTCCGAACGGCCGCAGTTTGCGATCAGACGCACGTTGTCGATTGGCTGCTGCAATCCCAACTCGAACCCAACGCCAACATCAACGGCGCAACAGCACTTCACTGGGCAGCATGGGAAGGCAAGAGCCGCATGGTCAAGTTCCTTCTCGAAAGGGGTGCTGACCCGTCCCGACGCGACGATGACCACAATCTGACAGCCCTGGGCTGGGCAAAATATCGCCGGAAGACGCTCGGGGCCGGCTGGGGCCACGATGAAGTGATCGCACTCCCTTGGCCGGACAATGCGGCGTAGCCTTTACATACCTAGTACAACGTCAGGTCAAAGGTAAACACCAGCGTATTTCCCGCCGGGTCCTCCTCGTCAGGCCCCTCCAGCTTGAAGGGCGCGAGCGGCAAATCAAAACCACCACGAAAGGCGAGCGCGATACCGCCTTTATCGTTAATGACAGGCTCAAGCTGAGCCCGCACTATTACCGGAACCGACACGCCGATCATCGAAAACCGCCCCTTCATCGTGACCAGCGTAAGCTCTCCGAGCGAGAGTTTCGCGGATGCCTCATCCGGCACGATGGAATCCGCCACGAATGTAGCCTCCGGATACTTGCTCGTCGTCAGCCACTCTTCGTGAATCATGTGATCCAAGTCAACGTCGCCCATGGTTACCGTCGAAGGGGCTGCAGAGAACTGAATCGTGCTCGTGTTCCACGATTCCCCCTTATCGATAGCGAGCTCTCCCCACACTTCCTTAACCCGACCGCTGTAAGAATCGTACGGTGCGGGAAACTGAAACAGAAAGTAGCCACCACGTGCTGCAACATTTCCGGATGTTCGAGAAAACGACCATCGATCCTTCATCGTAAGGCTGGAATCACCTGATTGCTGCCCGTTGGTCAATCTCGGCTTGGCGGGCAGCGCCAACCCCAACGCCTTCCAATCCAGACGAGGGACGTCACCACCAACCACCTCGAAGCCATCCCCCCACTTCGTATCTCCGAAGTGATCCACAACAGCCTGTTCGAGAGTCTTGGCTGCCTTTCGGAACAGCGAATCACGCTTTGACCATGGGCCGGCGATCTCATCGCCCGGAGAAACAAATACCGGCTTCTTGCAATGGAACTGAGAGAACAATTTCGTGGAAAGGTAAATCGTGCCGTCTTCCGCCCCCCACGGATAGAAGTCCATGTAGAACTCACGATCCATCCGTGTGAGCGAAACATTGCGGACCTCTGCGAATCGCTGCAGCGCTTGCTGAATAACCGCTCGCATATCGCGCTGGAATCGCGCTTCGTCATATCCCTTAGGCTGGGTACCCGACATCGGTGCCACTTTGATATGTGCCGTAATCAATATGTTGTCGTTCTTCCACACATTGATCTTCTCGCGCGACAAAGGCTTGCTGTCCTGCGGCACACGACGAGCAACACGAAGGAAGTTCTCAAACCGCTTGTACGCCTTGAATCGCCCCTGAAAATACGACCGACCTTTGTGGTTCTGATACATCAGAACCGGTGTGATCTTTAGGTCTGCCGGTGCCCCCTTACCGACATCCACAATCCGTACCGGCACGCCCTGCGCTGTCGCAATCGCCTGAATACGTGGCATTGACTCAGCCTCAAATGACGCCGAAACCGGACCGGCATCACGCTGCACAAAAGCAATGAGTTCTTCGGGAGCATCACCCGAAACGACCACTCCAGGCAGAATCCAGCATACCCCAATCATCGCCGCTACATAGTTGAACATCGCCAGCTTGCTCACTTTCAAATGGAATTACGAATAGGAAGCACCAACACAGACATCATAACGCCCCCGCGACCGAACTTCGACCGCTCCCCGCCTGCTGCCATCATGACACCTTTTCACAAAACTGGCGGAGTCCTTCAGGGATCGACGCGGATTCTCCTGAATGCCGGTCAACCAGCATTTCTAACCCTGCGTAGCGTATGACCAAGATCGATTCGAACTGTTGTTGGAACAACAGACGACCAGACAAAATTCATGTCACCATCGGAGTTACGTAGCCATGACAAAAATGACCTCGTTCAAACGCATCACCCTCGTGCTTTCCCTTGCAACCGCTTGGAGCTTTGCCATCCCCGTGCATGGCGCCGTAGTTGGTCAGGAAATCCCTGATACACCAGAGGCCAAGACCCCGGCCGTGAAATACCAACTCGACGCTGAAAGCAGTTATTCCGATGGCTGCATGGGGAACACCCAGCCGGCTTGTCTCTGCCCTATCTTCCTGGCAACGGAAATCGTCGGATCGCTGAACTTGAAAGAAGCCACCGGCTCCGAACCCGGCAACCGCATGTTCAATGTCGTCAATGTCAGTTGGCTGATCTTCTTCGGCTCAGAGTCCGTATCGTTCGATGGTGATGGCACCTACACCGTCACAGAAACGGAAGACGGTTTGGTTCAGCGACTCACGATCGATGGCATACTCGATGACGGCCTCACAGAACTTGAACTCAGCCTGGACAGTCTTGAGATCCCCGGTGGCCAGGATTCAGAAACACCGTCACTCGACATTCCCATTACGCTTAACAACCTTGAAGGGTGTTTCGACATTCTGATCGATGTCGTCGCATCCCCCGATATAGCACCACGGGCAAACGCAACAGTCACAGAGATCGGCGCGCGGCGATCCACAAATTCCAGCAACCGGCGCTAGCGCGTAGAAAATAGAATCCCCCACTCGTGCACGAAAAGAGGCCGGGC
>JBMYUM010000078.1:0-12370 GCA_049605375.1 Phycisphaerae bacterium
GCGGTGGGGTGACTTCGATTGATCGTACGCTGCCTGCGACTGTCGTGAGCGCGTCGAACGACGAACGCGTGGCTCGGTCGTTCCCTTCATGCCGTTTGGCGCGGAAGACATGAGGGTGCGTGGCCGCTGCTGCTGATCCGTCAGTGCATGGTGTTTGGCCCTTGGCAATGGAGCTTGCGGCGCATTCTTGGATGAATCAGCATACGGTCTTGTGGATGGTTGTTGCTCTTTTGACGTTCCGAGGGTGCAGCTGGCGAGTGCGAGCAGCGATAGTCCAGCCGACAGTCGCAGGCAGTGGCTGGGGCTTTTGATACAGGCTTTCATGATGTTGGTTGCCACGTTGATCATCTCCGTAAACGGGATTGCCTGCGTCAAAGCCCGGCAGCCTGTTGTACTGCCACGCCCTTCCAGCGACACATTTGGGTTCGACTCACGCGATTGGATCAAGAAAAAAAGAAATCTTGCCAATTCGGTGTCAGATGGAAGCGAATCGTGTCTACGGGCGGCTTGATCGACGATTGGGGAGGGATGGGGTATGAGAAAGGGCCCTGGAGTTGCTGGCTCCAGGGCCCGGTTGATGTTGCTATCCGTTGTTTCCGCGAGCCGCGTTTACGGGCAGGCGGTCGGTCCGGGGTAGGGGTACCCTGATCCCTGGAATGCCTGAACGAATCGGAAGACATCCGCGAGATTCACAGAACCGTTCGGCCGGTCCGGATCGACATCGATCCATTCGCGGTTGGGGCGGTTCGGTGCGTTCTGGAACCCAAGGACAGCGGCGAACACGTCACCGAGGTTTGCCAGGCCATCCGGTGGAAGATACGTCCCACCCTGAAGTGCACCGCAGCAATCACCCCAGACGCTGACTGTCGGCAGGTTGACGGCCGCGGCAAAGCTCGCCGGGTCAGACTGTGGACAGTTGTCGTGCAGTGTTTCCACCGCGTAGACGGCGCCGCTGGTGATGTTCTCGTCGCCGACATGGATGACGACCGGCGCCGATCCCCAATCCTGGTAGTGCTTGGTGCAACCAAGACGGAACGTCTTGATGGGGTCGGCTGGATCGTTGGGTTGTACCCACCATGACTCGCCGACAAGAGCCGGGAAAAGTGAACTCGAAACAAGTGTCACGCGAATCGCAACGTTCTCACCGGCGTTGCCCGGTTCGAAGGAGATATACTTGTTCTTCGGAACGTAACAGGAACCATTGACGCAGACAGACTGGTTGCTGCAGTCGGCGTCCGATGTGCAAGACGTCCCGAGTTTGTTTTCCGGTTCAATCGGAACAGACAGTGGGCAAGCGGAGCCACATAAGTCGTCGACGTTATCGCCATTGGCATCGCCAAGGCAAACCGTACCGGCTCCCTGTGGTAATCCACCCTGTTGGACGCAGCACAGCCGATCGATGTTGCTGCAGGTGCCATTGGCGAAGCAGCACCCTTCGATACCCAGGCAGGCTGTGTTGTTACCCTGGTATGCACCACCAAGTGCCGTACAGGCGCCTTGGGTAACGACCTGGCATGCACCATTCGGGGTGCAGCATGCGCCGGTCGTCTGCTGGCCGCAAACGCTCGGCGTACAGCCTGCTGCGAGAATGCGCGGTTCCGCATCGGGCCAGATGGCTGACATGGGGATCGCGTAGCCCGGCATGCAGTCTGGTCCACAGTGACAAACTGCTGACACGCAGTGGTTCTGCTGTCTGAAGACCGGTGAGCCGGATGCACCACCGCTGGCGATCACGCTGACGCCAACTTCGATCGCTGTGGCAGGATCGCAGACGCCGGGTACATCAATCGAGGTGACCACACCTGAGTCGTAGCCCTTCTTCAACGCGCCGCCGTGATGAATTTCGTAGACAGCATCGTTGATATTCAGATTGGAAGGGTCGACCGTTGCGATTCCCCAGGCTGCGGCCGGGTTGCCGGCTACGCGTAAAAGAGCGTAGTCCAGCGACGGGTTGTCATGGAGCAATCCGGTGACCTGGTAGACATCTGTCGGCTTGCACTCTCCGTCAACACATTGGTCGCATTCGAAATTGAACTCGATAGCCAGGTTGTTGACGTTGCCAAGTGGTCCTGTGCTGGTGCCGTCCGTTGTGATGCAGTGACGGTTGGTCATGATGCAATCCGGACCGGCGACAATGAAACCGGTGCAGAAGCCGTTGCCATTGTTGAGCATTCGGCCTACCGGACGTCGGTTGTCGTACTCCGGGCTCGGCGCGAGGCACTCGACATTCGTCTTATCGCAATCGGGCTGGCAGTCATCACAGGCTTCGTCGATGCCATCCCCGTTGGTGTCGCCGAGGCAGGCCGGAACAAGATCAAAGCCTGGAATATCGTTGCAACAGGCGACCGACATGACGGCGCAGGCATCGTTGTCGCCGCTCATATCAGAATCAAAGCAGCAGGCGTTTGCCACAGCACAAAGGGTACCGCCGCCCTGGAAGTTTGCACTGGGCCACATGGAGCAACAGAGTTGCGGAATGACCGCTGCGCAGTTCTCACGGATGCCGGGGAAAGCGGTGCCGTCCCAGCAGCATGCGCCGCTTGGTCCACACGCCTGTCCGGGCGAGAAGATGCCGCTGATGTCTGTGCAGCACAGCGAATCCATCTGTTCGCAGTCGCGTGGGGCTCCGGTTCCCGGATCGAAGTTGTAGCAGCAGCCACCGGTAACACCACCGCAGGCGAGTCCGGGTGGTCCCCAGAGTCCGTTCAGATCGTCGCAGCACAACTCGTCTGTGTTGATGCACGCGTCGTTGACGCCATTGCCGTTGGTGTCAAAGCAACAGGCAGCCGTCGGGCCGCAGATTTCGTTTGCGGTAAACCTTCCCAGCGGCAGGTCTTCGCAGCATTCTTCCACGATGCCGTCGGTACAGGCGTCGCGGTAGCCGTCTGCATCGCTGTCGTAGCAGCACGCACCGGTCGGCGCACAGGTGGCACCGGCATGAAAACTGACGGCGTCCGGGTCATCTTCACAGCAAGCCTGCGATATGTTGCCTTGGCAGACTTCAGGAACACCGTTCGGATCGCCGTCGATATCGAGGCAGCAAACGCCTGTCGGCGAGCAATCTTCGCCGGCAATGAACGAACTGAGTGGTGGTGAGACCTGGCAGCAGATCTGTGCCATTTCCTCGCAGGCTTCGAAGATCAAGTTGCCGTCCCCATCGAGGTCATAGCAGCACGATCCTTCGGGATTGCACGTTGCGTCTTCGGTAAAGCTCCGCGCGGTACCGGCCGGAAGATTGTCGCAACAGATTTTCGACATCTCTTCGCAGGTCTCCAATGACATGTTCATGCCATCGGCGTCATAGCAGCAGGCGCCGACCGGCTGGCAGGTATCGTTCGGGTGGAAGCTCGACGGGAATCCGAGATTCTCGCAACAGATTCTGGTCATCATCTCGCAACTTTCGAGGATGCCGTCGTTGTCGCTATCGTAGCAGCAGGCGCCTTCGGGCCCACAGGTTTCGTTGGGATGGAACATGTGCGGTTGTGGAATGAGTTCGCAGCATGCTTCCGACATTTCATCGCATGTTTCCTTGGTGCCGTTGCCGTCGGTATCGATACAACAGACGCCCATGGGATCGCAATCAGTGTTGGGGCCGCCGGGGAGCCATCCGCGATCCATGCAGCATCGTGGCTCCAGGACTTCGCATGCGGCATTGTCGGCTGGATTGCAACAGGCCTCCGGTGGTTGGCACAGTCCGGTTTGTGGCGTACCTCCGAAATCGAGAACGCAGCAGGTCGGCTCCACGTTTATGCAGGCGCTGGTGACCGGCAGGCAACATGCTTGCAGCGGTTCGCAGAGTCCGGGGGCAGGCGTGCCGCCGACCAGTTCGCAGCAATCCGGGTCTGTGTCAATGCAGTTACCTCCTCCGAGGCAGCACTTCTCCAGTTGGCAGGCTCCCTGTCCCGGTGTGCCACCAAAGATCAAGTCGCAACAATCGGGGTCTGTTTCAATGCATGAGCCATCCGGCAAGCAGCATTGTTGTGGTGGATCGCAGGTTCCCGGTCCTGATACGCCGCCTTGCAGTTCGCAGCATTCGGGATCCATATCCATGCAGCTTCCGTCAGGGAAACAGCATTCAACGGGCGGGTCGCAGGTGCCGCCTTCGAATACGCCGCCGAAGATTTCTTCACAGCAGACTTGAAATGTCTCGATGCAATCGCCACCGGGCAGACAGCAGGCACCAAAACTTCCGCACGTGGAACCTGCGCCCATCCAGGTACCCTGGCAGTTGGCTTCGGCAATACCATCGATGCAGCTGCCGTCGTCGAAGCAGCAGGCTCCCGGCGTAGGATCGCATGTGCAGCTGTCGACGGGAGGGCATTGGAACTCGTCCGTCAATGGTCGGCAGTCAAACGGGCCGAATTCGATGCAGCAATCCGGACCACCGCAGAAGGCGTTCTGGCCGTTCATGACACTGCAGGTGTCGTTCGGGCATTGCGAGTTGAAGCATTCGCCATTCTTGAGAGGGCATGCTTTGCAGGGGCCTTCAATGCAGACGATTTCGTAGATGCAATACTTGCGATCGGATGGTGGGCAGTTCACATGACGCACTGAATCTCCGTTGTCGAGTGATTCCAGTGTGAATGGCTGGATCGTCTGGGAGAAGACGTCGGTCGGATCGAGTTGTGCAATACCAGGCACGACGTTGTCACCCGGATTGACCAGAATTTCCAACTCCGGGCTGACCTGTTGGACCCAGGGAACGGGTGCCGGTGTTTGGAGAATCAGGGAGCCGCCGAAATCCTGAAGTGGAAGTGACAAGACGATGCCGGTTCGTGTGTCTGTGAAGGTGAATACGGGACGGACTTCGATACTGGACAGGAAGGTTCCACCGTTGGGCTGGTCCCTTGTGATCTGCATGTCGCCAACAGAGGGTTGCTGTGTATCCAGTTCGACCTGAACGCGCCAGAGCGTCGGTTCCTGTCCGTCGCTGTATTGGACGGTAATCGGGTCAAGCGATGTCAGGTGCAGCTCAACCATTTCGATCGGTACGATATCAGACGATGGTACGACAGGAAGGAAGGGATCCTGCAGGCGTTGGATCACGGTCGACGTGTCTCCCGGGCCAACCCACAATCCTCTGAACCCGATCTGTCCAACAAAGGGCAGCGAGTTCCGCCCAAAGAAGCCATCGGGGATCGGCGGAATCGGTGACGTAGGGTTGTCACCGAATGTTATCGTCGTGATGTCAAGCGGCGGTATGTCGGGCAGCCAGGTAGACACCAACGTGGCGGGGGGGAGGCCGGTATCGCCGGCTGTCACCGTATCGCCATCAGTTTGTGGGTTGTCGGTCTTATCAGTGGTGGTTTCGTCACGCGTAGATTTGTCGCGAGTGACAGCCTCCTCCGGCATCTTTTGGTCGGGCCGCGTACTTGCAGGCTGAGAGCCTGCCGGGCGTCCGAACAGTAAAGGGTCCAGGTTGTTCTTGGATGAGTGCCGTTCTGTTGGCACACGATCCTCTGCTATGATGGGTATAGCTGTGATTCCTACTACAAGCGCTCCTGTTACACCAATTCTCAACCATGCATTCATGAGTGCACTCAGCCTCCACGAAGAATTGACACACCCTGGCGCTGTCCAGCTCATTCAACTAACCGGATATGGTTAGCCAGAAAGCGACAGTTCCTGACACGGAAACGGGTATATTGTTGAATATGAGGCGATTGTTTATTGCAGCGACGTGATATGGCGCGGACGTTGTCGCTGGATTACCAACGCCTGGAAACCGACCGCAACCCAGTCTACCGCCATTCCAGCAAAGACAAAGCTTGAAATCGCCATGGCGCCCATTTTGATTGTTCATCGTTCTGGCCACAGTCTATTCCGATGGTTGGTCTATCCCGATGGATGGTCTATCCCGATGGATGGGCGTGCGCGTGGCACTTTATGAACATGGTCTATTGGCGAGTAACGCCCGCAATGCAGTATGACTGAACGCGCGTTAGTAGAAACGATATGTCGGCACGTGTTCTTGCTAGTCGATGATTGTGTGAATGCGATGAGAGGCGGTGGCGGTATTGATCAATCGTATTGATCAAACAAGGTCATGCCGCGTGTGGCATGACCTCGTTGAAGGGGCTGAAAATCGTCGACGAAGTCGCACGAAGTAGAGTAACTAGTGCCGCTTGCCGCGACCTGCGTGCGGGCCTCGTGGACCGTGATGCATACGATGGTGCGGGCGATGTGGTGGTGGAAGCGTCGCGGCTTCTTCGAGGTCGACTTCCTGGTCGCCATTGGCATCGGCATCGTTGAAGTGGTCTTGCAGGTGAGCCGTGAACTCATCAAATGTGACCACGCCATCATCATTCAGGTCATGACGAAGATAGTGCTCGCGGGCCGGTGCTGTGAACTCGTCGAGCGTGACGGCGCCATCCTCGTCCGCATCGTGACGGTCGAGAAAACGTTCCGCGTGAGTCTGGTTGCGTTGAGCGTTCGGCCGGACGCGATGATGGGGCGGCGGAGGCAGCATCTCAAAAACGGAAACGACGCCATCGCCATCAACGTCCAGCGTCATGAGTTTCTCGCCGGCCTCGGTGACTTCGTCGGCGGAGAGCACACCATCTTCGTCGGTGTCCAGTGCTTCAATGATCGGGGGCGTCGGTGGTACGTGCCCGTGCGGGCCGCCGATTCCGGGCTCGGTCGAATCGGCTGTGTGCATTCCGGCAACGGCAATCAGCGTTGCCGACAAGCCACTCATTCCCAGGACTTTGTTCATCATCGTCTCGTGTCCTTTCATCCAGGATCGTTTGTATTGAGGGTGCATGCCGCCGGTCCGGGCAGCAGGCGTTTCATGTTTCCTCATTCCGCCCACCTTCTGGTCGGGCTTATGCAGGTTGGGAACGTGGTACTCTCGCTCCCTGACCGTAAAACGGCTGGAGGCTCGCGGCGTCTACCGTGTCATTCGATTTTTGTCCAAACGTACACCGAAGGTCCGGTATTGGGGTAGAATGAGTGGATCGAGGGTGATTGTTTTCGGCATTCACGAGTGCTCGCATTGGCGAGGCGTATTTATGGCATTTGATATTGACGCAATCAAGCAAGGTGACGCTGCCGCGCTGGCGCGCTGTTTTGACGATCTGCGTGGTCGTTTGCGGCGTACGATCCAGTTTCGGCTCGATGTCCGTCTTGTGAGTCGTATTGATGTTGACGATGTGCTGCAGGAGGCATTTATGAATGCTTCGACGCGAACGGCACATATCAAGGCAGAGAATGAGCAGGAGTTGTTTATTTGGTTCCGGTTGATCGTCATGCAGACCCTGATCGATACGCATCGTCGACACATCGGTGCCAAGATGCGGGATGCAGGGCGTGAAGCCCAGCCGACGGCGGGAGCCGGTTATTCGACGTCGTTGTCCATGACGCATCGGCTCATCGGTCACCTGACAACGCCGACGCAGTCCTTGCGGCGCGTCGAGGCTCAAGAGAAGATGGAGACCGCATTGAGTGCCATGAATGAGATTGACCGCGAAGTGCTCGCGCTCCGGCATTTTGAGGAGCTATCCAACCAGGAAGTGGCGGGCGTTCTTGGCATAGAGGCGAAAGCGGCGAGCATTCGTTACGTCCGAGCGTTGCGTCGATTGAAGGAGATCATGGAGTCACTGCCTGGGTATGAGCCGTCAGGTCAGTAGGTCTTGGTGATCCGGCAATCCTGATGAGGAATCCATCCCGATGACGGAGCACGATCAGAGAGATCCGCTGGAGGAATTGGCGGAGGCGTTCGCGGAGGCGTGTCGGAAGGGCGAGGTCCCTTCGATTGACGAATTGGCACGTCAGCATCCGTCTCTGGCCGAAGAAATTCGTGAGCTCTTTCCGACGATCGCATCAATCGAATCCAACAAAGATCAGTCCGATCGGTTCAGCGATAACCAACTGCAAGCACGTGCCGGGCAGCCGGAACGCATTGGCGACTTTCGTATTCTGCGTGAGATCGGACGCGGCGGCATGGGTGTCGTGTATGAGGCCGAGCAGGAATCGTTGGGGCGGCACGTCGCCATCAAGGTTCTTCCCACGCAGTATGCTGAGGATACGACGCGACGCCTTCGCTTTGAGCGTGAGGCGCAGACCGCTGCCAAGCTGCACCATACGAATATCGTTCCGATTTTTGGCGTTGGCGTCAGTGATGGCTATCAATACATCGTGCTCCAGTACATTCCTGGTGTTGGCCTTGATGCCGTGATTGCAGAGCTGCGTCATGTCGTCACGACGGGAGACGTGCCGCGCGCATGGCACGCGGAGGCATCGACATCGACCGATGCTTCGACGCATGGCCTGCTGTCGGTTGTACACGCGCTCCACGGTAGTCGGACCAGTGGTTCCGATGCGACGCGAACCGACGCGACGATCCGCCGTGAATCCGGAGCCGATTCCGAATTGCGCACGACGTCCGCATCGACCGGTACGCTGACCGCTGTGGATTTGCGTGATCATTCAGTTCATGAAGCATCGGATGGCAAGGACGCCGATCCGGCGCAGGGGCACGACGAGGTCATCGTGGGGAGCGGGGTTTCGACTCCTATACCCTCGCGAGGGGCACGCGACTGGCGCGGTGTGGCACGGATTTTTGTTCGTGCTGCCGATGCTCTCAGTTACGCACATCGACAGGGCGTTCTTCATCGCGATATCAAGCCGGCGAACTTGCTGCTCGATCTCGACGGCACCCTGTGGATTGCCGATTTCGGGTTGGCGCGAACCCGTGAGCAGGAGGATCTGACCAAAGCCGGTGACGTCGTCGGTACCTTACGGTACATGGCGCCGGAACAGCTTGAGGGCGGGATGGATGAGCGAAGCGACATTTACAGCCTCGGCGTGTCGCTCTATGAACTTGCGTCATTGCATCCGGCCACAGGGGACGAGCAGATCAACATTCGCAAGCGACTTGATCAACCGATCAGAAGTCCGCGCGCGTATTGCCCCGACATGCCACGTGATCTCGAAACGATCATTATGAAAGCTTGTGCGCGTGACCCTGGCGACAGGTACGCGTCAGCTACGAACTTCCGTGACGATCTGGTCTGCTTCATTGAAGATCGTCCAATCTCTGCACGACGGCCGGCGCTATGGGAACGTGCGTGGCGTTGGTCGCGGCGCAGGCCGGCGCTGGCGGCAACGACAGCTGTGACGCTGCTCCTGATGATTGCCATACCGATCATTACGTCCGTTGCTTACTTTGAAGTGGTTCGGGCCAATGAGATGGAAACAGCACAGCGTATGCGTGCTGAGGCAACCACGCGCGTTGCTATTGATGCGATTGACTTGATCTTTGATGAATTTGCACCCGACTCTACGATCGCTGTTCGCGAGCTATCTTCATCGGATGATGATTCATACGGTCTATCGATCAGTGATCCGTTGGTCTTGTCGCCTGAGATTGTGAAGTTGCTCAAGCATATGCTGCAGTTCTACAGTCAGCTTGCAACCGAAACACGAGATACCGATGCGTGGCAGGTACGTTTGGCCAACGCCAAGCGTCGTATCGGAGAGATTCACCATCAACTCGGTGAGATGGAAGAAGCGGAGAAGGCGTTGGCCGATGCACTGACCACGCTCGAACGCGAGAAGCGACCGGGGGACGCCGAACGTGCCTACGCCTATGAGCGGGCGATGATTCACAATCATCGTGGACTCGTCTATGTGCACAAAGATGAAATGCCCAAGGCCCGCGAAGATTTCGAGGCAGCACTGAAGCTCTTTGAACGGGCACAGTCTGAAGCTGACGCTGACCAGCGGGATGCGATTGCGTTTCAGATTGCGCGCACTTGCTTCCATCTGGCGTTGAGGCCGGAATCGGCGTTGAGTGGTAATGGGCCTCGAGGGCCGAGGGGGCCGCATCCCGGTCAGCAAGGAGGTCCGCGCAGGCCGGGGCCGAGGCGGGGGCGCCCCGGAGATGCTGACCGGCTGGAACGGGAGCGGCCGCCGTATGGTGCGCGGCCTGGCGGTCCTGGATTGCGTCCGCCGCCCGGTCCGGGAGGTTTTCGTCCGGGTGGACCCGGGCCGAGACCCGATCGAGAATTCAGGCCGGTCGAACGCAACAAGTGGATCGAACGCTGTGAGTCTGTACTTCGCGAACTGTTAGAGCGTACGCCTGACAATCCCGAGTATCGTTTCCTGCTCGCACTGACGCTGCGTGAAAAAGAGCAGGGCGTTCTGGCTCGATGGCTCAAGCCGGGCACGAATCAGGTTAACGCCGTGTCCATGCTGAGGGCACTGGTCGATGATTACCCTGACGTCATTCGTTACCAAATGGAACTTGCGGAATCACAGGCACGGGCTGCACGAGGCCGGAATGAAACGGAAGACCTCGAGGTCGCCATCAAGACAATGAATGATGTTGTCGCGCAGGCTCCAAACGCAACACAGCCACGATTTGCTCTTGCTCACCTTTATCATCAACTTTCGCGTGCGTGGTTTCGACAGCACAACACGTTAGCTGCTCGTGAAGCAATTGAGCAGGCGGTTCGAATACAGGCGAAATTGTCGGACGAGTTTCCGGATGTGAAATCCTACCGGGTTGCTGCGGCGCTGTACGAGTCCCTCTATGCGAAGGAGCTGGAGCACATGGGTGATGAAGACGAATCGTCGCGTCAATTGGAGCGTGCGATTGCGAGACTTGATTCGTTGATGGAAGCGGATGAGCCACGGCCGGGGATTCGGCACCTGATTGCCGTTTGTTTCGAACAGCGGGGAGAAAAACTCCGGAACCAGGGGAGAGACGAATTGGCCGATGAAGCCTTCGACATCTCCCGCAGGTTCCGGTTGCCCCCTCACAATCATCCGTTACGACGCTAGAGGAACGATTGACCCGTAGGAACAGACCGCCGGGTCACTGGCGGCCCGCTCCGTGGGGTCTATTGGCAGTGTACTATTCGCAGGGAACGCCGCAGAAGTCGACGTAGGATTGTTCGCCCTGCCAACGTTGAATGATCAGAAGAACGTCACTCAGGTTAATCGTGCCGTCACCTTGGCACGGTGATATATCGGCGGCCGGATCATAGGCCGAAACCTGGAAAGAAACGACGGCCAGCAACGCATCTTCGAGATTAGTGAAGCCGTTCAGGTTTACATCACCCCACAGGCCTGTTGACACATCAACTGGATCCGTGACGAGTCCCTCTGTGACCACCGTGTAGCTGGCTTCCGGAATGATCCACTCATTCATGACCAGAATCGGGCTCCCCCATGCCGCCAATGATTGTTCCATCGGGCTCGCGCCGAGTGACCCATCGGCCTGCAGGTAGAGATTGAGGCATGCGATGTCCAGATCTTCGCTGTCGCCTGTCACGCGGATGGAGAACGGAACGTCGGGATTTCCTGCCAGTAGAATTTCGAAGCTCGTTGGGCCGACCGCTTGTGCGACCACGTTCAGCGCGGGCGTGGCGCAGATCGCGAAGTCCGGGACCGGTGCGGCTTCGGTCCACACGTCTTGGAAGAGTGTGTAGTCGTTGCAGGTCATGACGGCGTCCGCATCCATATCGAGGCGCTGACAGGCAACGCTGACCGGCCCGCCCGTGCTTCCGTCAAAGCAATCAACCAATGCGTTGAAGTCCGCCATGTCTACGTCGCCATCGCGATCTTCATCGCCGCGTTCTGCGAGAAGGACGGGACGGTCGAACGGGAACGTCTCATTCGCAACGCGCGGATCCGTCAGACCATTGCGAAGAAACTCGATGATGTCAGCCCGAACCGGCGGTGGGAAATTGATCGGCGGGATCAGCGGATCGATATTCTGTGGGAATTGCTGCTCGCCATTCACGCCAAGGTAGAAATCAAGCACCTGCTCCAACGAGAGCTTCCGGCCGTTATGCATGAAGGTGTCGCGCAGTCCGACGTTTCGAAGTCCCGGCACCTTGAATCGGCCGGCGTCAGCCGGGTTCCCTGTCACTTCCTGACGACCAATGTCCTCCGGTATCGGTCGGACACCGATGTTTCGGAACGAATGATCGGTAAAGAACGGAATCTGATGGCAGATGTTGCAGTTTGCGCCAGGGGAAAGGAATCCGTTAAATCCAGCCTGCTGCTGCGGCGTCATCGAGCCGGTATCAAACGGCGTCTGATCCGGAACCAACGTTCGTTCATACGTTGCGATGGCCATGCCGATTCGCCCGGCAGTAATGGTAGGATCACCGAAGGCGGCGTCGAATAGGTCGGCGTACGATTCGCCACCGGCAATGGCGTTTGCCATGTCGGCTGGCAGGTAGGACGCCATCGCCATCGGTTCGGAAAGCGAAAGCTTCGTGATGACCTCATCCCATGAGCGTCCTTCATGTGCCATCTCAACGTCACTGAGGATCGGGCCGACTGCCTGATTCTCAAGTGCTCCACCGGCAGGGATCAGGAGTGCGTTGGTCTGTGGATCACGGAACTCGGTCCCAGC
>JBMYUM010000079.1:0-12358 GCA_049605375.1 Phycisphaerae bacterium
CGCGCTGGAGGGATGCACGGTCCTGGACATGGGGTGCGGTACCGGACGCGACAGCTATCTCTGCTCAAAACTCGTGGGTGAAAAGGGCCGCGTGATCGGAGTCGACATGACACGTGCCCAACTTGATGTGGCGGAACGGCACCGCGATGCACAGGCAAAGAAATTCGGGTACGCCACGTCCAATGTCACGTTTCATGAAGGACTGATGGAAGATCTCGGCGTCATGGGTATTGAAGATGCCTCGGTGGATGTTGTGATTTCCAACTGTGTCATCAATTTGGCACCCGACAAGCACAAGGTGTTCTCGGAGATCTTCCGCGTCCTGAAGCCCGGCGGTGAGCTCTATTTCTCCGACGTCTTTGTCGACCGCCGGCTGGCGAAGGAGTTCATGAACGACCCGGTTCTGGTCGGGGAATGCCTGGCCGGCGCCATGTACACCCACGACTTCCGCCGCATGATGCTGACCTTCGGCATTGCAGATTACCGCATCATGAAACAGGAGGCGATGGCGATTCACAATCCGATCATCGAGCAGCAACTGGCTCCGGCCAGATTCTTCTCGACAACGATCCGCGCGTTCAAACTCGATAACCTGGAAGATCGATGCGAGGACTATGGCCAGGTCGCAACGTACCGCGGCACCATCGAGAATCACCCGAACGCGTTCGAGTTGGATGATCATCATCAATTTACCGCCCACAAACCGATGCTGGTCTGCGGTAACACCGCCGCCATGCTGAACGATACGCGGTTCGGTCAGCACTTCGACGTGACGGGTGACCGATCGCGGCACTTTGGCGTGATGGAAGAGTGCGCAGAAGGATCGGCAACAACTTCGGTCGCGCAGGCCGACGACGGGGCATGCTGCTGACAAGCAAACGCCCATCGCCTACCCCCCATCAGGGGTAGGCCGACGGGCACATCACGTCATTTCGACTGGCTATGACTCAAACGCGTTCCAGATGCCGGTCAGGGCGGAACCCTCGCCCTTTCCTGCCGGACCGACGTTGGCAAGCACACGGCCGGCGAGCCGGGTAAACGGCAACGACTGGATCCAGACTACGCCCGGACCTCGAAGCGTGGCAAGGAACAGGCCTTCGCCACCGAAGATGGCATTCTTGATTCCCTTCTGCATCTTGATGTCGTAGTCAATGGACGGCTGAAACGCGACCAGGCAGCCCGTATCCAGACGCATCGTTTCCCCTGCTGCAAGTTCCCGACGAAGGATCGTCCCGCCGGCATGAACGAAGGCAAGGCCGTCACCCTTCAGTCGCTGCAGGATGAACCCTTCGCCACCAAAGAGACCGGTGAAGATCTTCTTTTGAAACGCGATGCCCACTTCAACACCGCGGGCCGCGCAGAGAAACGCATCCTTCTGGCAGATGATCTCGCCACCCAGTTCATCGAGGTTCATCGGAATGATCTTGCCGGGGTACGGCGCGGCGAATGCAACCTGCTCACGTTTCTGACCGACTGCGCCGAAGGTGGTCAGGAACAGTGACTCACCCGTCACCATGCGCTTGCCGGCATCGAGCAGCTTTCCGAAGAATCCGTGGTTCTTGCTCGGATCACCGAAAACGGTCTGCATCTCAATCCCCTGCGACATGTACATCATCGCGCCGGCCTCCGCGACGACCACCTCATCCGGATCAAGGGTGATCTCGACGAACTGCATATCGTCACCGGTGATCTCGTAGTCGATTTCATCCGACCGGATGGCCTTTCGAACCGGCGGCGGGGCAACTTGCGGCGAACTGGAAAAACCCAGCGATGACACGTGACGCGCTTCGGTCCACTCCGGGGTTCCCGGCCCCCACACCAATGTGTGCCCGCCATTGCCGGCGCTCAGACTGCCGACCAGCTGATCACGTGACATTGGACCAACGGTCTGACCATTCGTATCAACGTAGTACCATCCGTTTTCGGTAGACATGCTGTGAATTCTCGCTCCTCAAAATGTTGCTAACCCTGGCCAATCTACTGATCCATTGGCTTTGACGCTGCCACTATATTCGTCGATCGGCGCGGAATAACCCCCGCCCATATGTCAGGATATGTCCGAATCAGGTCCATCGGCAACCCCCCGAGATGCTGACGGACGCGCGCGAACAGGTTACCCTGATGACCAGTCTGGGGTGAACTTGCGTCACCAAACGGTGAAAGACCAGGTCCCCCGAGAACAGGTGCCGCTCACGACCGGAGGAATGTCATGTACGGAAGAATGAAAGACGACCTGCAGCGCGAACTGGTTTCAATACGAGAGGCCGGCCTGTTCAAAGAGGAGCGAACCATCCTGGTTCCGCAGGCACCAGACATCAAGGTGAGCTATCCGACCGGCACGCCGGCCAAGGAAGTCATCAACTTCTGCGCCAATAACTACCTGGGTTTGTCGTCGCATCCGAAAGTCATCGAAGCGGCGCGCGAGGCGCTGGCGACCCACGGATTCGGTATGAGCAGCGTACGCTTCATTTGCGGAACACAGGACATTCACCAGGAACTCGAAGAGAAGATCAGTCACTATCTGGGCATGGAAGACACGATTCTCTACGCCGCATGCTTTGATGCCAACGGTGGGCTTTTTGAACCACTCCTGGGCAAGGAAGACGCGATTCTCACTGACTCCCTCAACCATGCTTCGATCATCGATGGCATTCGCCTTTGCAAAGCAACCCGCTTTATTTACGAACATAACAACATGGGCGATCTTGAAGCCAAGCTCAAGGAATCGTCATCGGCGCGCTACCGCATGATCGCCACCGATGGCGCGTTCAGCATGGACGGCGACGTTGCCAAGCTCGATCAAATCTGCGACCTGGCCGACAAACATGATGCGATCGTCATGGTCGACGACTGTCACTGCTCCGGCTTCATGGGAAAGACGGGTCGAGGATCGGCGGAACACTGCGGCGTCATGGGGCGCGTCGATGTCATCACCTCGACACTCGGGAAGGCCCTGGGCGGTTCGTCCGGCGGTTTTACATCAGGACCGTCAGAGATCATTGACCTGCTGCGCCAGCGTTCAAGACCGTATCTGTTCAGCAATACTCTCTCACCTGTCGTGGTGAAGGCATCCATCGCCGTTATTGATTTGATCAGCGAATCAACCGAACTGCGCGACAAGCTGGAAGCGAACACGCGCCAGTTCCGCGATGGCATGACCGCCGCTGGTTTCGACATTCCCGCCGGCGATCATCCCATCACGCCCATCATGCTCTACAATGCGAAACTTTCGCAGGACATTGCCCGCGACATCTATGAAGAGGGCATTTACGTCATCGGCTTCTACTTCCCGGTTGTGCCAAAGGGGAAAGCCAGAATTCGCGTACAACTGTCGGCCGCCCATGAGCCGGAACACATCGCCCGAGCCGTAGAGGCGTTCACGAAAATCGGACAGAAGTATGGCATTCTCGGAAAATCACGGGAAGAGATCATCGAGCAATACGGCGAGTAAATCGGGTTCGGACGTCTCTCAACAGCCGTCGCAGAATGCATGGCATCCAATTGGAAGACGGCACCGTCGAGGATTGTGGTGACTCGCCGGGCATGCCATGGCAGCGGAAACCGCAGTACATTCTCCGACATCTTCTTGCACGATCGCGCGGCAATCGACTTGGTTCGGCAGCCGATGAGCGTGTAGAGTTGATGTCGGGTCGTGTACCATCGACACAACGCCGGGGGACCCGGTTGTCATGAGCGGTTCATCGGGACGTCGCGTGACTGCCCGAAGCTCTCGGACAACGGAATACCACGTACCAAACGAATATGGGATCAACTGAACCTGCCGTGACGAGCCATCATCACGAGCCCGCGTGGGTGAGCAGCAGGAATCGAAGAGAACCCGTCCACCTACTTTGGAGAAAGATATGCTTGTTCAACTTGCGAAGAAACCAGGAAACGTGATCTGCGCCATGATTGCGGCATGCCTCGTCGCGGCACCAGCCGCCGCAGCAGCAGATGCGATCATGATCAAACGGTCGTTCAAATCCGGCACGAAACACTACGTGCAGCATGACACGTCCATCGATCAGACCATCACCGGCAATCCGATGGGTGACATGAAAGCGAAGGTCAAACGACTCAACGGCCTGTGGGAAGAGGTCAAGGAAGCCTCGAGCGACAAGAGCACGGTTCATCTCGAATTCGCACGCTCCATGTATGCCGTCGAATCCCCCATGTTCACGGCAGAATACGATACGGACGATCCGGAAAACGAAGATGCCGATCCGCAGATCCGTACCATCCTTCAGAATGTCGTTGGCGGAAAAATGACCATGGGCGTTGACGCCAAGGGCCAGATGACCGGTTTCGAAGGCATGAACGAACTCGCTGAAGCCATCAGCAAGAAAGCGGTCATGAACATGCACTGGCAGCAGATGCAACACGAATTCACCGACGAGGCCGCCGGTAACGCATGGGGCAAGGGGCGACTCATGCTCTACCCCAATCGCAAAGTGAAGGTCGGCGAGAAGTGGGAAGGCAACACCGAAGAAAAACACCCGATGCTGGGAACCCTCATCACCAACAACGTCTACGAGCTGAAGGAAATCCGCAGCAATGGCGGCAGCAAGCTGGCCGTCATCGGCGTCACCACAACAGTCTCACGAAAAGAATCGGAACAGAAGGGTCCCGGCCCTGAACCGGAACTGTCCGGCACCTCAACGGGGGAAGCCATCTATGACGCCGCGCAGGGCATGGTCACCAGCGTCACCAGCACCGGTGATGTGAAAATCTCCTTCGCCATTCCGAACATGCCGGAAGGCACACCGCCCATGAACGCCAACATGGTTGTTTCCAGCAAGACGACGGTGATGAGCGTCAAGGAACGAATGGCCGAAGCTGCGGAAGCCGCTAAACGAACCGAAGCACGCATCAAAGCAGCCGAAGAAGAAGATGACGAGGATGAAGACGACGATGAATAAGATCACCATCGTTCGGAGCCTGGTTGCCGTCTGTTGCAGTACGTCTCTCAGCGCCCTGGCCGCCTCGCCTGATGCGGCAGCATCGTGGCCTCAGTGGGGCGGACCGTCCCGGGACTTCCAGATCAGTCAGGCTGAACTGGCCAAGAAGTGGCCCCAGTCGGGACCACCACGCATCTGGGAACGCGAGATTGGCGATGGCTACTCCGCCATTGTCAGCGATGGTCGAAGGCTCTATACACTGGCCGCCAATCGTGAGCAGAAAGGACCACAGGAATTTGCCCACGACGGCAAAGAGACCATCCTCTGCCTCGACGCCGCCACCGGCGAGACGATTTGGACGCACGAATACGACGACCCGTGGCTCGAAGGCATGCAGATGGAGTTTGGTCCGGGGCCGCACTCCACGCCCCTGCTCATGGACGGCCGGGTCTACACCGTCGGTTGTACGGCCGATTTCAAGTGCCTCGATGCCGAAACCGGAAAAGTCATCTGGAGTCACGATCTCGCCAAGACCATGGAGGCGACCCACCTCGGTCGTGGCTATGGCGCGAGCCCGCTGGGCTACAAGGGCAACGTGATCATTCCCATCGGTGGCGAAGGCCAGGGAATTGTGGCGTTTGATGCGAAGACCGGCGACGTCAAATGGAAGAACCAGAGTTTCAGTTCGACGTATGCGTCTCCGACGATCGTCGACATCCACGGCCAGCCGCAGCTGATCTCGTTCACTTCGGCGGAAGTGTCAGGCCTCGACCCGGCGGATGGCACATTGCTCTGGAGTCATGAACATAAAACGCAGTATGGTGCCAACATCTCGACACCGGTCTGGTGTGCCGACAAGGGCATCCTCTTCATCTCATCGGCGTACGGTATGGGTGCACGTGGGCTCCGCCTTACCCGCAAGGGCGACAAAACCGAGGTCGAAGAGCTCTGGTACAACAACAAGATGAAGGTTCATCACGGCAACGCCGTAACGGACGGTTCTCGTGTTTACGCGTCCAGCGGCGATTTCGGGCCGGCTTTCTTCGCCGGCGTGGATGTGGAGACCGGCGAAATTCTCTGGAAGAAACGCGGGTTCTCCAAGGCCAACTGCGTCATGATCGGTAGGCGGATCATCCTCCTGGACGAAGACGGTCAGCTCGCGCTGACCAAGGTCAGCAGCAAGAAGATCCGTGTTCGCTCCAAGCATCAGCTGTTGAATCGCAACGCCTGGACCGTTCCCACGCTCGTCGGGTCCACGCTGTACATTCGCGATCGAAAGACAATGATGGCGCTCGATTTATCGGTCCTGCCAGTCGATGACGCGGACAAGGGCAAAGAGGCAACGTCCACATCCGGGAACAGCTGACGCGTTGCAGCATCGGGCCACGCCTGGGCGACCTGAACAGGATCACGCGGACCGGCCGATCTGCACGAGACTTTTGAAAATCGAAAAACCAGCGGCTCAACCGAGTCGTGAATCGACGGACGGCGGGAATTATGAAATTCCGCCGTCCTTTTTGTTGCGCCGGCACCGCCGCCTGCTTTGACGGCCATACCATTTTCTTACTAAGATACGGTTACCTGCGGGGACGATCGGTCACGCCATGTCCGCATGCGCCTACTCGACTTTCCGTCGCAGCAGCCACTGAAAAAACTATGACCACGGGCATACTCGCCCCGCCTCGGGGATCGAGCCAACACTTGGAGCCAGGATCGTGCCAGACGTACTCAACCCAGACTTCTACGACTTCGAATCACTGCTTTCAGAGGACGAGCGTCAGGTACGCGATGCCGTTGCGAAATTCGTCGACGACCGCGTGTTGCCGATCATTGCCGAATGCTTCGAGAAAGAAGTCTTCCCCAAAGAGATCATTCCCGAAATGGCGGAATTGGGGCTCTTCGGCCCGACATTCCAGGATTACGGCTGCGCCGGGCTCAACAACGTCGCCTACGGCCTGATCATGCAGGAACTCGAACGTGGTGATAGCGGGATTCGCAGCTTCGCCTCGGTGCAGAGCGGCCTGGTGATGTTCCCCATCCATACCTACGGGTCAGACGAGCAGAAGCAGCGCTGGCTGCCCGACATGGCAAAGGCGAAGGCCATCGGTTGCTTCGGCCTGACCGAACCGGATGGCGGAAGCGATCCCGGCACGATGAAGACCCATGCCAAGAAAGACGGTAGCGACTGGGTCCTGAACGGCGCAAAAATGTGGATCACCAACGGAACCATTTCAGACGTTGCAGTCGTCTGGGCCGAAACGGATCACGGCATTCGCGGATTCCTGGTCGAAAAGGGAACACCGGGCTACACCAGTCGAGACATCCCCCACAAGTTCTCCCTTCGCGCATCTGTCACCAGCGAGCTCTTTTTCGACAATTGCCGGATTCCGGCCGAGAACCTTCTGCCGAAGGCAGAGGGTCTTCGTGCCCCACTCTCCTGTTTGACGCAGGCACGCTACGGCATCGCGTGGGGTGGTGTTGGCGCAGGAATCGCCTGCTACCGCGAGTCGCTCGAATTCGCCAAGCAGCGCGTCCTGTTCGGATCGCCGCTCGCCCACAAGCAGACGATCCAGATTCGACTGGCCAACATGCTGCGGCAGATCACCACGGGGCAACTACTGGCCCTTCAGCTCGGTCGCCTCAAGGACGCCGGCAAGATGCACCACGCACAGGTGTCACTGGCCAAGTGGAACAACGTGCGTCTGGGCATGGATATCGCCCGCGATGCACGCGATCTGCTCGGCGCCGGCGGCGTCAGCGTCGAATGCAGCCCGATCCGTCACATGCTGAACCTCGAAAGCGTCATCACCTATGAAGGAACGGAAACGATCCATCAGCTGATCGTCGGACGTGAAATCGGTGGCGAACAGGCATTCTAAACAGCTGACGACCGCCCAACGGTCGCACATGAGCGGCTTCGGACAACAAGTAGACCACCTTCTTTGATCGGCCCATCGCATGCCAGAAACGGCACCGCCAAAGAAGAGCAAATTCAACCTCAACCGCGCCCAGGTTGTGGATGAGAATATGCTCGCCCTGCTCGACCGACTAGAGTCGGAAGGGGTTTATCATCAATCACGGGACGGACACGAATCTGTCACGCACGCTTCGGCATTGACCTGCCACGACGCACGGGAACTGCTCGAGTCACAGTTTCTTACTCGTCATCAGGACATCGAAGCCCGCAACATGCGTGCCCGAAACGAGGGCTTCTACACCATCGGCAGCGCCGGGCATGAAGGCAATGTCGTGGTCGGACGCACCACGCGGGTCACCGACATCGCGTTCCTGCACTACCGCTCCGGCGGATTCATGGCCGAGCGCGCGAGAAAAGTCCCGGAAATTGACTTCGTACGCGACACCATGCTGAGCTTCGCCGCCAGTAAGGATGATCCGATCTCCGGTGGTCGTCACAAGGTATGGGGCAGCGTCGAGATGAACGTCCCGCCGCAAACCAGCACCATCGCCAGTCATCTGCCCAAAGCTGTCGGGACCGCGCTGTCACTCAAGCGGGCAGCTCGACTGGGCGTCTCCGGAACCGTGCCCGATGACAGCATCGTCGTTTGCACGTTCGGCGACGCGTCCCTCAACCATTCATCCGCACAGACGGCACTGAACGCCGCAGCATGGTCGACATTCCAACGAATTCCCGTACCGCTGCTGTGGGTGTGCGAAGACAACGGCACCGGTATCAGTGTGGCAACCCCTAACGGTTGGGTGGCCGCATCCGTTCAGCACCGGCCCGGCATAACCTATTTCCATGCCAACGCACTGCATCTGGAAGAGGCCTACGCAGTCACGCGCGAAGCTGTCGACCATTGCAGAAAGACGGCGTCACCTGTCTTTCTACACCTGAGCACGGTTCGCCTGCTGGGCCACGCGGGTAGCGATGCCGAAACTGAATACCGAACACTGGAACAGATTGAAAAGACCGAAGCACTCGACCCCTTGCTGCAATCGGCTAACTATGTAATTCAGGAAGGTGTGATGACCCCGGCCGAGGTCCGCAATCTGTACGAAGATTGTCGCACGCGCGTCAAGCAGGCCGGCGACTACGCACAAACACGTCCCAAGCTGACCGACGCCGACGACATCATCAGCGCACTCGCGCCCGAAAACACCGACAACGTTGCCGAAGAAGCCGCACGCCCGGCATCCATGGAAGATCGCATCAAGGTCTTTGGCGGCGAAGACCGCCTGCCCGAAAAAGGAATTCCGCGACATATGGCCGTGCAGATCAACAACGGCCTGAAAGATCTGCTCGCCAAGTACCCGGAATCGATCCTCTTCGGGGAAGATGTCGCAAAAAAAGGCGGCGTGTATCACGTCACGACCGGCCTCACACAGAGTTTCGGCGTCGGCCGCGTCTTCAACACGCTTCTGGATGAAACGACGATTCTCGGTATGGCGATCGGCGCCGCACACGTCGGCCTTTTACCGATGCCGGAAATTCAATACCTCGCCTACTACCACAACGCCGAAGATCAGCTGCGCGGCGAAGCAGCGTCGCTGCAGTTCTTCTCGAACGATCAGTATCGAAATCCCATGGTCGTCAGGATCGCCGGATGGGCTTACCAGAAGGGGTTCGGTGGGCACTTCCACAACGACAACAGCATCGCAGCCCTGCGCGACGTCCCGGGCATCATCATCGCAACGCCGTCACGCGGCGACGACGCCGTTCGGATGATGAGGACCTGCATGGCAGCCGCCCGCGTTGACGGTCGTGTCGTGGTGTTCCTTGAACCAATCGCTCTCTACATGACGAAGGACCTGCTGGAACCGAAAGACGGCGGTTGGTCGTTCCCCTACCCGGAACCAACGTCATACATTCCCATGGGCGAAGGTCACGTTTACGACGAATCGGCAAAAGACCTGACGATTCTCACATTTGCCAACGGCGTCCACATGTCGTTGCGTGCGGCCGATCGCTTAAAGAAAGAACACGGCATCGCTGTCCGGGTCGTTGACCTGCGATGGCTGCAGCCGCTGAACGCCGAATTCATCGTCGAACAGGCATCCGCAAGCAAAGCGACCCTGATCGTTGATGAAAGCCGTAAGAGCGGCGGCTTGAGCGAGCCGATCATGACGATTCTGTGTGAAAGGCTCGGAGCCGGCCAACGCCTCGCGCGCCTGACCGGACACGATTCCTTCATTCCCCTGGGTGCAGCCGCTAACTGCGTTCTCCCCACGGAAGACGACATCGTTCGCGAAGCGCTGCAAGTCACGTCCACCTGACGTCGACGCTCGCCGACAATTCTCGACAGAAGTTCACCCAACGCCCTGCTCAGGGCGTTTTTTCATGGACCTGCATAAACCGCGCTCCAAAAATGGCTGCAGTTTCAAATGGCCGCTCCTTCACACGCGAGGTAGATTATAGAGGCAGGCTTGAACAACTCTCTCTGCCTGCCCTGCGTCGTAGAAAGGAGTTTCCGCATGAATTTCCCAATATGGCTACCCGCACTCTGCTCCGTCGACATCAACAGTTTTGGTGACGTGCTCGCAGCCTCCGCAGGTATTCCGGGCTTCGAGATGCTCTACTGGGCCTGCGCCGTTGCCGGTGGTGGACTCCTCATGTTTTCACTCGTCTTTGGCGGCAGCGGCGCTGACGCCGACACCGGCGGCCTGGACCTCGACTTCGATGGTGACGTGGATTTTGATATCGGCGACGTGGAAATCGATGCTGACGCCGTGGCTGGTGCCGAAGGCTTGGATGGCCTCGCCGGCCACGGAGACTCGCTTTTCGCCTTCAGTACCTGGTTCTCCACCCGATTCCTCGTCAACTTTGCTGCAGCGTTCGGTATTGTGGGCGTCTTGCTGTCCACACTTTCCGATATGCAATCATGGTGGGTTTTCGGCTGGAGCATGGCGAGCGGCATCGTGACCGGGCAAATCGTCCATCAGACATCGCGGTACCTGCAACGGACATCCGGTAACAGCCAGGCGAAGACGACGGACTACATCAATCGCCCAGGACGTGTCACGATTGGAATTCAGTCCGGGCGAATGGGCGAGGTCGCAGTCAACGTCAAGGGGACCGACTGCTACCTGCCGGCGGTTGCCCAGCACCCCGATCACAACTTCGCGTCCGGTGATGCGGTCACCGTCGTCAGATACGGCTCAGGCGTAGCCACAGTCGTGTCACAACGCGAATATGAATTTTTGAATGAACGGTAGAGAAGGAGGAAAGCAAACATGGAGAACATTGCGTTAGCACAATCCGGTGTGCAAATGCTCGGAATCGGAATCGGGATTCTGGTTTTACTCGTCATTGCCGCCGTCATCGTCCTGCTGCAGCTGTACGTCGTCGGTAACCCAAGCGAAATGTTGATCATCAGCGGTAAGCGCCAAAAGGACGGCAAGGGCTACCGAACGCTGATCGGTGGACGTACGGTCGTCCTCCCGATCATCGAGAAAGTATCGAGACTCAGCCTGCGCAACATGCAGGTACAACTGGAAGTCAAAGCACAGGCCGGTGGCGGAACAATGATGCCCGTGCTGGTGAACGGCGTGGCGAACGTCAAAGTCTCGTCCCATCCTGATGAACGCGCCAACGCCATTGAGCGTTTTCTCGATCAGCCGTCGATGGAACTGCAACGTGTCGCAAGGGAAACGCTGGAAGGTGGTCTACGTGCCGTGATCGGTAAAATGACCCCGGAAGAGATTGTTGAAGACCGTGACAAGTTCGTTCAGACCGTTATGCACGAGGTGACCGACGACTTCCGTAAACTCGGGTTGTTGATCGACAGTGTGAATATCCAGAATGTCGCGGACGAACAGCAGTACCTCGATTCCATCTCGCGTAAGGCGACGGCAGAAGTGAAAGCCGCCGCACGCAAGACCGAAGCAGAGCAGGCCGCAGAAGCCTCGATCAAAGAAGCCGAAGCAGAAGCCGCCTCGCGACGTGCGAAAGCAACACGAGATGCGGAAGCGAAAGCAACCGAAGCCGAATCGCTTCAGAAATCTGAGCAGGCACGCCTTGAAGCCGAGAAGGCAATTGCCGAGACCGACAACGCGCTGCGCATCCGAAAAGCGGAACTGGCACGAGAGGCCGCACTGAAAGAGGCCCAGCAGCAGGAAGCCGCCCAGAAAGCGGAAGAAGCGCGACTGAACGCGACGCACGTTGCATCAGCAATGGCGCAGCGTGACATCGCAAAGGCTAAGGCGGAAGGTGAAGCCGCCACGGTCCTTGAAGAAGGAAAGGCACGTGCCGCCGCTATCGAGCAGATCGGTGAAGCCATCGCGAGGAACCCGGAAGCGATCAACGTGATGATGCTGGAACTGATGCCGGACGTCGTGAAAGAAGTCGCCAAGAGTGTCAACAACATTGCACTCGGTGAGGTCACGGTCATCGACGGGGGCAACGGACAGGCCATGGCCGGCGCATCCATGGGTCGCGCACGAGCACTGTCGGAAACACTCGCCATGGTTGAGAACATCGTCGGCGTCGACCTGCGGAAGAT
>JBMYUM010000080.1:0-12328 GCA_049605375.1 Phycisphaerae bacterium
CAATGAGAGCGTTCCAGAAAGACCTTCGATCAAGAGGATTGGAAGATAAAGTGCTCACAGTGAGTATGTCAGAATTTGGAAGACGGGTAGGGTCGAATGGGAGCTACGGCAGTGATCACGGCACAGGAGGACCTGTGATGATGTTCGGTTTGGGCGTTAAACCAGGGATTTATGGAACAGTCCCTGATATGTCACTAAGCAATGTAGGAATGCAATTTGATTACCGTCAAATCTATGCCAACATTCTCCACGAATGGATGGGTGTGGACAAATCTGTCATTGCCAATGGGGACGAGCGTGAAACTGTAGTAACGATCCTCGCACTTCAGGAGGCCGCGACTCACTTCAACGACGATTTTCCATTCCTCATCATGAGTGGCTACGTACTTGCCTTCCAATCTCTTGAGAAGTTCGGGCGGGAGCGGGAACAGTAAGTTCTCAGCGGATTCTCCAAGCTTCTTGAGTACCGTGATTGCGTTCGTGTTGTCCGGGTTCAATCGGACTGATTGCTTGTAGCTCTCAATTGCGTCCTGTCTTGCACCTTGCTTCAGCAGTGCTTCTCCGTAGCTGTCGTGCACATTGAACGAGTAGGGGTAGGCACTCACGTTGACCTCAAGGACTGCGATGGCCTTTCGAAGTTCGCCTTTCCCCATGAAGTAGTAGCCAAGTTGATTCAAATGGCCTTCGGAGAAATCGTATTCATCTGCCCGCGTTTCTTGCAGGCGGTTGTAGGCTGCCGCGAGGTTGCCAGTGCCATGTTCATCGATCAGTTGTTTCAGCTTCGTGGAAATAGGCGGCATGGAGTGGCACCAATCCCCGAGTGATTCGCCAGTCTTCCAATTCACCCATTCACAGAACAACATGTTGCAGATTGCGGATCCTGCGCCGCTATTAGTCAGCACAACGAACCCACTGTTGGATGCCGGATCAACTGTGAAGTTGGCTTGCCAGCCGGTGTTCGAGCCACCATGCCCGGCGAATGCCCAGGAATTGCCGATTCGAGTCGTGAGGTATCCCAATCCACGTCGATAACGTCCCGGTGTATCCAGGACCGGCTCCATCATTTCTTTGATCGAATCGGCTCGTAAAACGGGATTCGCTTCGTGGCGGTGTAGATTGGCAACCGCAAAGCCTGCAAAGTCTTCGAGTGTCGTATGCAGCCCGGCTCCAGCTTGAACCGTGAACAGTTCAAATTCTGTTGCCTCGCCGTACTGGTCGTAAGGAGTCGCGGATGCCGCTCGAATCTTGTCGTCGATCCTGAAGCTGCTGTTCCGCATACCCAGGGGATGAAGGACCTCGCTTTGCATAAAGTCCGCGAACGACTGCCCCGTAACCTCTTCCATGATCAACTGGAGCACGCCGAATCCGCCGCCGGAGTACTTGTAGGTGCTACCGGGCTCCAAAATGATCTCCACACGCCCCAGTCCGTTGTTCTTGCCGATCAGCCAATCTTCTAGCGTCGGTAGTTCGTCGTAGGGAGGGCCAGCGGATACGCTGTGCAGGGACAGGCCTGCCGTATGACTCAAGAGTCGTCTTACCGTAACTTCATCTGCATTGAATTCTGATTGGGGAAACTTCCAACGGGTGAGGTACTTCTCAGCCGGCGCGTCGAGGTCGATCTTGCCTTCGTGTACCAGCTTCATAACACCCCAGGCGGCTACCGTCTTCGAGATCGAACCGACGTTGAATCCGGTGTTCGGATCAACCCGACGTTTCGCCTCGACATCAGCGAATCCATAACACTGCTGGAAAACCAACTCACCGTTTTCGATGATGGCCAAGGCCGCTCCGGGAATTGAGAACGCATCCAACAAAGCAGGGACCCGCTGCTCGATCATCGTCACCAGTTGGTCGATCTGTCGGCCGTCTTCCTGGTCCCCGATCGCGTGAGAGGGCGACTCCTGATCGCCGGCGGTCAGTGGTGATGCGTGGGCGGCCGTCGCGAACAATGCGATCAGGTATATCCCATGAATTGCAGGTTGGGTTCGCATTCTGTTTTCTTTCCGAATATCTGTGACTCTGTTGACCTGGCGATCGAAAGCTCATTTGTGTCCCATTGGTGCGTAGGGGGCGTTTGGCGATGGATCGGGACACGCTCATGATTTGTCGATCCTTGCGCATCGGCTGTTTCAAACGCCTCGTCGCCTTCTCTTTTACTGTAGAATGGCGATGAAGATCCAATAGTGCCGCGGCCACGAAATCGGGAACTTCCGCTCGATCTGAGCGGTTGAAATGTGCGGTTCAATGCGAGCTGCAGGACTTTGACGCCTGGGGCGTTGCCGCCACGCCCACAGCGATCAAGCAAGCCACAGATACGACACAGAGCCAGTTGAACAGGTCGCCCATGCTGCCGTACAACGTCGAGACGGACTGCACGTTGACGCCGGCCAATAGACTTCCGGTTTCCCCATCATCGAGCGACATGGAGGATACAACTTGTCCAAATGGATTGCATATGATGGTGATTCCATCTCGCGTTGGACGGATGAGTGTCACACCTTGTTCGATGGCGCGCATCCGCGCCATGGCTGCATGTGTGGGAGCGGCGTCCCGCCAGTCGTTCGAGGGCGCGAAGAGGACATCCGCTCTCATTCGGCCGGCCTGACCGATCAAGTGTGGAAAATCCAGGTCGAAGCAGATCGCAGCGGTCATGATACCTGGCGGCGTATCGACGGTGGGTAATATGCCGTCGCCAACTATGTGGCCTGCGCCGGGCGGGCGGGTTGCCTTGACAAAGTCCATCAGAACCTCACCGTCGGGGCCGACCAGCAAGTACTTGTTGATCGACGGAAGTTGCTCGGCCGGCCGGAACACCATCAGTCCGACACCGACATGAATGCGCTTTGATATGGCCAGGGCTGCAACAGCTTCCGTCCAGGTCTCGTACTCGGCCATCGTGATGCTTGCGCTTACTTCCGGCCAGAAGACGAAGTCCGCCCCGCGTTCAGCTTCTCGTTCGGTTGCGAGAAGATGTTCGTTGAGTGATTCGCCAATGCGCTCGACGGCCTTCGACCATGAAGTGTTGTTGGTCTTGACACCTCGCGTGTAGGCCCAGACGTCGTTTACGCGCTCCGGGCTGTATGTGCTGGGCGCCACAATGCAGGCGATCATGGTTTCGTCGCTGGGCCGTTCGTTGGTCGTGACGCGCAGCGAGCCATAGATGGCACTCGAGGCGAGGACGAGCCCAACAGTTCCGGCGGCGAGTATGACGCGCCCGTTTGAAACATGATTGCGACTCACCCAATTGATGCTTGCAGCAAGCCATCCGATGAGGAACGTCAGTGAGGTCCAGCCGAACAGTGATGCGACCTGAACAATCGCGAGGTCATCAACGAACGTGTACGCCAGGCTGCCCCACGTTCCACCCGGACTGAGCCTTGCCGACGCGAATTCGAATGAGGCCAGGCCGCATGGCAGAGCGAGAGTTGTCCAAAACGAATCGCTCCGGGAACTCACCCATCGGTGAAGCGAAAAGCAGAGTGCCATGCCGACAGAGACGCCTGCTTCCATGCCAAGTCTTGCAGGAGTGGGGAGGGGAGCCATGCCGCGATACGCCCACTCCCACACGAGCACATGGGCGATTACGAACAGCGGAAAAGCGATAAGCAGCTTGGTGGATGCAAAGAACCGAGTCATGCACACAAGGCCTATGAGCAACATGACTCCAGACGGCCAGTGACCTTGCCCGAACGCAAGTCCCACGCTGCCGATTCCCAACCATGTCATGCTTGCTAGAGTCTGTTGAAGTTTCACGACCGCTTCCTCACTTGGCGGATTCTGATTGTGCGTTCTGCTCGATGAGGCTGATCGCTTCGCGACACCAAGCCAGTTTCGCGTCGTTGACAAACTTGCCGGAGAGAAGTGCGACGCGCCAATAGAGGCGTCGGTCAGGCGAGACTTCACGCGTTTCGATCTCCTGCTCATACCTGGCATAGAGCGATTTGATCTCCTTAAGGGCTAGTTCGTATTGCCTGATCTGAGCGATCGATGTTTGGGAGCCGGCGACATTGCCGAAGAACACCTTCAAGAGGAGTTCATTTCTGACGGTGTCGGGGGCAGCCGGCTCCGCAAGCCACTCCAGGAGCGCGTGTTTGCCATTGGGGGTGATCGAGTAGAGGACGCGACGCGGCCCGCTCGCATCTTTCGATTCTTCTGATTGGACGAAGCCTTGATCGCGCAGGCGATGGAGCGTCGGGTAAATCTGTCCAACGCTTTCCGCCCAGAATGCACTGACTTGTTCGTCGAAGTCCCGCTTGAGGTCGTAGCCCGTCCGCGGCCCCGCCATGAGCATGCCGAGCACGGCGAATGATGTTCGTTTCGTTCTTGCCATGCCTTATTATATCTTCTAGATATATATCTTCAAGATATAAATACGGGGGAGTTGCCATCCGGACGGGATGGTGCTCTTTTCTCGTGATCAGGAACATGGGGCCGGGATTGTGCGGACGCCGAGCGAGAACGGCACCTCGCGGGCTGAAATCTGATATTTCGTCTGATTGGGTCCCCTGCCTATGGATTCGAAAAGGACAATCCCCCCGGAGTCGGGTGTTGATGACGTACGCTGGCTGTTGAAGGTATTCTGACGACCGAGGACGCAGTCCCATGCTTCACGGATGACGAGGAAACAGAAAGGAAGACGTTTGTGAAAGTGAAACTAATTGCACTGGGGTTTGCATGCCTCATGTCGACCGCGCCCGCGCAGAATAGGAACTTCGAGCTGCACCAATCTGATGTGCATGGCCGCATGACCTACCATCGCGCTGTTGATGCAGCGATTTGGGCCATGCCGCTGATGAACTTCAAATTCTATCGCGACGCGCTTGCTGATGCGGGTGTCGGTCCATGCGATGTAGGCTATTTCTCCAAGCTCCAGGACTGGCGATTTCAGACTGCGACGCCGAACAACACGACCCCGTATATCATGAACTACTGGACCATCGAGGATGGTCCAGTCGTCGTGGAGATTCCGCCCGCTGTAGATGGGATTGCGATCTTCGGGACCATCATGGACGCTTGGCAGCGTCCACTCGATGACGTTGGGGCCAAAGGACGCGATGGAGGCCTCGGTGCAAAATACCTGCTGGTACCACCGAGTTACGACGGTCCGCTCCTACCGAACGCGCTGGTCTACCAGCAGGAAACGAACTTTGGCTTCTCGGTGTTGCGTCCGATCATGGCCGGCGGCGCGACACCTGAAAACCTCTCCAAAGCGATCAAACTCACAAGGCGCATTAAGATCTATCCGCTGCAAAAAGCAGACAATCCTCCTGAGGCAAACTACGTCGACCTCTATGGCAGGCTTTTGGAGATGACCCCTACGATGGATGGGAGCATCTATCGGCACATCCATGAGATGCTGCAAGAAGAAGTCGTGCTCGACCGGGATTTGGCCATGATGGGGCTGCTTGCTCGAATTGGTCTCCGGAAGGGGGCGTCATTTGAGCCTGATGCTGAATTGCAGGCCGTGTTTGCGCAGGCTGCGCCCGAGGCACTTGAATACATGATCGATCAGTACCATCGAGTACTGAACCCACCTGTTTTTCAGGGTAAGAAATGGTCGGCGCTGATGCCTACAGGCGCACGTGAGACCGAATGGTCGTACGAGTTTCCTTCGTACTATGACTATCACGCGCGAGGTGCGCTGTATTACGCCATCATCACAAGTGTGAAAAATTACGGCAGCGCGACGTACTATCTCGATCTTGCTGAAACCTCGGATGGTGAGTGGTTGGACGGCAGTAAGAACTACAAGCTGACGATGCCACCCAACGTTCCAGTTCGCGATTTTTGGGCGATTACGACCTACGATTTGGAGACTGCCTCCTATCTTCGCGATATCGAAAAGAGCAGCATTGATTCGACGATGAAAGACGTGAACAAGAACGCAGATGGTTCGGTGACGATCTACTTCGGACCAAAACCGGAGCGTGGAAGCGAAGCCAACTGGCTACGCACAGATCCGGATCGACGTTTTTTCCTGCTTGGTCGCTTCTACGGGCCGAAGCCGGCCCTTCTCGATGGCAGCTTTGTGCTGAACAACATTGAATATATGGAATAAGCCTGGAACGAGGGAGATGGCGAGCGTGTAGTGGGGCTGTCTCCCGTTGGTGGTTATTCCTGTCTTCGGTATCTCAGCGGCCTATGGCCATCTCGTACTCCTGGTTTGAGTTGGGTTTGCTGTATATGTGTGACGGCACACCGTTTGCTCTATGTATTTCATTGCAAGGCCAGGCTTTTACCCAGCCTATCTTCTTAGCGGAAAGCAAGTGGGCTTGCTGATTCTTCGAGGGACGGCAATGACACCATGCGATGGTGCTCGTAAGCGATCTCATCGAGTGAGATTCGCAGTTCCGCAAGAAATGTTACCGCGCCGGTGAGCATGCTGAGGACTCCTGAAACGAAAGCGAGGATGGCCAGCTCATCAAACGGTGAATCTTCTGCCAGCCCGGTGATGCCAATTGAAAGTGAACAGGTGAGCATCAACACGACGCAGCCAACCATGCACATCAAGGACCGGCGCATGAGATGAAGTCGACGAAGCAGATTGTTGGATTGATTGCCGACACCTTCGTATCGCAGGCGCTGCGTCGGTGTCAACCCGTTCGACGCCTCTGCCAGTTGCGCGATCTCCAGGCGCTCATGGTGGAGTTGTCGAATCCTTGACTGGGATGACATAGTCCGAACGTTCAAGGCCATGATCATCAAGCCGCAGGCGGAGATCAGCACCACCGGGGCCAGCAGAGGTTGAAGGGCTTCATGAAGCATGGGCGGCGTCCATATTTTTTTTCCCGAACGGATTCACCTCAGAGGTGGCCTTGCGCCCAGCATGTCCAATGAGTTGGACGAGAACCAGCCAATGAGTGACCAGGAGTCCGGGTACGACGAAGGTTGGGATCAGCCAAGCCGTGCCAAGATGCGGGATCGCTTCCGCGTGCGACAGGGCGATCGTCAGGTCACCGATGCCGAAAATGCTGAATATCCATGCGAGTGGGATCGCGGAGCGCCAGCGGTTTTGTAGGGCGACCAACGTCGTTATGGCGAGGAAGCCGCTGATCAGATCGCCGTAAGCGGCAGCAATGGCAAAACCTGCGGGCAGAGTCTCGCTCGTCAGTCCGGGAACAAGGAATGCCATCCCAAGGTGGCGAAACGCATGCGGAGCGATCAGTACAGAGAGGATCAGCTGGAGAGGCTTCCCCTGTAGCCACGGTGTGAGATACCAGCGAGCGAGTACAGCGGCGACCAATGTGCTCAGGAAAAATTGGAGCGCGAAGATTGATTCGATGTTCATGGTCGGGCCTTTCTAATCGATGTGGTTTTCATGTACGAGACGCAAAGGCAAGCGTGCCGGTATGCAGTCTGCCAAACGGGCGGGCTCGGTTGTTCGGCCCGCTTCCGTTTGATGAGTTCGGGCTGCGCCTCCACGACCTTTACCGTGAGGCGCAGGCTCTCCGCAACGAGCATTACGACGCAGCCAGTTCTGCACCAGCGGCCTTGATCTGCTCAACAGCGTTCTTTGTTGTCCAGACGACGCTCGCGAGCATGCGGTAGTTAATGAACGCAGCAAGAAATCCGTCGAGGCCGGGGACCTTCGCGGCAGCGGTCGCGTCGGCGACTACGGCGACCTCGAATCCGCGCTCCAGGAGTTCACGCAGGTGTGATTCCGTGCACAGGTTCGCAGACATGCCGGCAAGAATGACTTTGTCGATCTTATATTTCTGCAGTTGAAGGACGAGATCGTTGTTCTCCGGGCCGTAGACTTTGTGAGGACTGCACACGATCGTTGATGGATCATTGATAAACGGCTTGTACCGGTCGAGCCAGTCGGCTCCGGACCCCTCGAACCCCTCCAGGCTCAGTGCACTCGGTCGATCAAACATGCGGATGCTGTGCATGACGCGCTCGAGAGTGCCCTCGAACTTCCAACCGTGATCGGTCGGGTAATAATAGTGAGGGCTAACGAACAACCGCATGCCTGATTCGTTCGCCGTCTTCATGAGCGCTTCGATATTCTCGATGGTACCGTTTTCTTCGATGCTCTCATGGCAGACACCCCAGGCTACCCCGTCAGGATGGAGAAAGTCGTTCTGCGGGTCGGTGACGACCAAGGCTGTTCGGCCGGGGTCGATCTCGAAACCGGTTTGCGGCAGGCCATCGTCGGGAAGCTCGTTAATCATCTTTTCTACACGGTTCATTTTGTCGTCTCCATGTTTGTTGATTTCTTGGCGTATTGCTCAACAGGTGCAAACGCCTGTTCTAAAAACTGTCTGGCCGTAGAGGTTGCGAATCGGTCGTCAAGGCTGGTTGCCTCGATGACGTCACCGATCAATTAGTCGTGCAACCGTATCGTTGGTAATTGAATCTTCTGCTGTTTGCCTTGAGCCCGCTGACGTCGCATGCACCACAGGGAAATCAATGTCCGTTCGTGCGATGTGGTTGACGTAGTTAGTGAAAAGACTCAGTGCGACCACGGTGACCAGCTCGATGATCTCCTTGTTGGTGAAGCCGGCGGCTCGTGCGTCTTGAAGATCGTTGTCGCTGATCAAGCCGCGCTTTTCGACAATCGTGCGTGCGAATTGCAATGCGGCGCGTGTATCTGTGTTTTGGGATTCGCCAAGAAGGTTGGCGGTCAGTTCCTGCCCTTCAATGCCGACGCGGGCCCCAAGTGCCGAGTGTGCAGAGGCGCAATAGTCGCACTCGTTTATGCCGGCCACGGCAAGTGCAATCTGCTCTCGGAGTACAGGCGTCAGTGCCGTGTGAAGTGACTGACTGAAATTCAGGTAAGCCGACAACGCGGCGCTCGAGTGGCCCAGTGTCTTGAGCAGGTTGGGTACCATGCCCATCTGGCGTTGCACGCGTTCAAAAAGTTCGTGCTGCTTTCCTCGGGTATCAGCGACTTGGACGGGTTCGATTCTTGGCACGGGTATCTCCTTGATCCGCAGGCTATTGTCTCTCATTCGTGGATTTGCATGACAGAAACTGTGCCAGAGATCTCGATTCGCATTTAACTCATTATTTTCAATGGTTTATGCGATTTCGTGTCGTTTCTCCGTGCTGGCGAAAAATCGCAAATTGGCGAGATTTCAATAGCCTGGTCGCGAGATTTCGCGATAATCGGTGTATGGAAGAGACGACGGGAATCGCAGGTTCGACTGAGCTCAAAGAACTGATGCTTGAGATTGCGGGTGAGCGGTCGCTTGACGGTTTGCTGCAGTTGATCGTTGGGCGTGTGGCCGCCATGCGTCACGTCGCCATGTGTCGTATCTGGCTGATCAAGGATGGTGATATTTGTGACAGCTGCTTCTTGAAAGCTGACTGTCGCGACCGGCGGCGCTGCCTTCATCTGGTCGCCAGCGCGGGATACTCCAACGATGACAATGCCGTTGCCTGGGATGGACTTGATGGTCGCTTTCGAAGATTTCCCCTTGGTGAACGAAAAGTCGGGCACGTCGCTGCGACTGGTGATGCTGTCGTCGTTTGGGATACGACCAAGGAAATGAAATGGGTAGCTGATCCAGATTGGATCGCAGCCGAGTCAATACGAGGTCTTGCAGCCCAGCCGTTGGTGTTCCGTGGAGAAATCCTGGGCGTGTTTGCGGTGTTCATGCGAACGCCCGTGGTCGTTGAAGAACTGATCTGGCATCGGATGCTGGCGGATCACGCCGCAGCTGCCATCGCTCATGCGCGTGCCTTCGACGAGATTGAACGACTCAAGCGACAGCTTGAGATCGAGAACGAGTATCTTCGTGAGGAGGTGACAGCCGGCGGTGCCTTCGGTGAGATCATTGGTACAAGCCCTGCTTTGCGCAACACAACACGTCAAATTGAAGTCGTCGCCGATACCGATGCCAACGTCTTGATTACCGGTGAGTCTGGCACAGGCAAGGAGCTTGTCGCCCGCGAGATTCATCGTCGCAGCGGACGCCGGGATGGCCCGATGATCAAAGTCAATTGTGCTGCGATTCCACGCGAACTCTACGAAAGTGAATTCTTTGGTCACGTCGCGGGCGCTTTCAGTGGTGCAGTGCGAGATCGTGTTGGCCGATTCGAGGCTGCGGATACAGGCACGCTTTTCCTGGACGAAGTCGGTGAAATTCCGTTGGAGTTGCAGGGGAAGCTACTGCGCGTCTTGCAGGAAGGAACATTGGAGCGGGTTGGTGAGGTTGTGACACGACGCGTAGACGTTCGTATCATTGCCGCGACCAATCGTGATCTTCGTGAGGAGATTGAGTCCGGTACGTTTCGTCAGGACTTATTCTATCGGCTCAATGTGTTTCCCATAGCCGTTGCACCCTTGCGACAGCGTAGAGAAGACATC
This sequence comes from Phycisphaerae bacterium, assembly GCA_049605375.1. GTDB lineage: Bacteria > Planctomycetota > Phycisphaerae > UBA1845 > UBA1845 > JADFOB01. The sequence continues at coordinate 10,316 of JBMYUM010000080.1, forward strand.
GCTGAGTTGACACACATGTTCGTCGAGGACATTTGCACACGGATGAACCGGCCGAAGTTGCGTGTGACCAAGGCGGCTGTCGATGTTTGCTGCCGTTACGATTGGCCGGGTAACGTGCGCGAACTTCAGAATGTCATTGAACGTGCGGTTATCACCTCGCGCGGTTCGACTTTACGTGTCGAATTGCCGTCCGTGCCTGCCGGTTTGGAAAGTGATCGTCAGGCAAATGCCGAAGATGAACGCATACTGACCGACGAGCAACTGCGGCAGTTTGAGCGCGCGAATATCTTGCGTGCTCTCAAAGCTGCGAACGGACGAGTTTCAGGACCGGATGGTGCGGCCATGATTTTGGGTATGAAGCCGAGTACACTCTCGTCGCGCATGAAGGTGATGGGGATTCGGCGGACGGTACGGTGATTCACGTCGCGAAGGGATCCCTGAAACGGCTATCTCTCTCGTTTGTTTCCGTTCGAAATAGGTGTGACGACTATCCATGTACTCGCTGCCGGCAAGTCATGATGGGCTACGCTGAATCACTTCTCCAGCAGCAGCGTCCACTGCTGTGTCATGACAATCTGATTGTCCTGCTGCAACGTTGAGAGGGCGAGGGTAAGGAATCCTCGATTCGATTTCTCGGAAGATCGCTTTCCTATCACCATGGCTTCCGCCCTGATGGTATCTCCGGGTAAGAGTGGCTTCTCGAATCGTATGCGATCCACTTCGACGCCGATGAGGGGCGTTGTCCCCAGGATCTTGGCCTCGACCATCAGCTTCATGGTGGTTGTTGCCACCTGCCATCCGCTACCTACAAGTCGGCCAAAGAATTGTTCGCGAGCTGTGTCATGATCGAGGTGAATCGCCTGGGGGTCGTACTGACGAGCGAAGTCGATGATATCGGCTTCGGAGATTTTGATTGATGCCGTGGACATTCGATCGCCCAGCTCAAAGTCGTTCAAGCGCGCGCTGCGGTCGGCGGGAATGAGCGGCCTTGTGGTTTCAGGCATTCTGGAACTCCTTGGTGTTGCCGGGTAAGCGGTCAGGTCGTCGCGGTGATCGAATCAATGTATGCCTTCGCGGCGTTCTCGAACGCGTGTGAATCTTCGATGGTGCGGCTGAGAGTCTGCAGTCCTTGCAACATGGCAAAGAATCCGGTGGATGCCTGTTCGGGTTCTCCGGCAAAAGCCAGCGTTCCTTCGGATCGGCCCTGTTCGAAGACGCTTGCGAAGAGTTGGATGGTGGCCTGGGCGCGTTCACGGAGTTGTTCCTGCGCGTGTTCTGAAAGGGTGTTTCGGCCTGCACTGAGGGCGGCGATCAGACACGGTCGTTTGTTTCGCAATCCTTCAGCAAAGATCTCAGCAATCCGGTGAAGTTTGTCGGGGGCCGGCGTGTCCTGTGCGACGGCAGCACGGTAGTGGGGGCCGTGTTTCGTGCCGCAGCGGTCGATGAGGGCGAGTGCGAGCTCATCTTTGTTTTTGATGTGATGGAAGACGCTGGGTTTGCGAAGTCCGACCGCATCGGCCAGCTCTTGAAACGTGACAGCTTCCAGCCCGCGATCTTGGGTCATGTGTTCAGCGACATCGAGGATTTTCTCTCGCATCGCCCAATTCTACCAACCAGATGGTTGACAAGCAAGCGGTGAGTCGCTTAGGCTGTCGACCGATCGGTTGGTTGGGTCGCGATTCTAGACGGAAGGAGAGAAAAACGTGAGTAAAACGTTACAGGACAAGACTTTGGGAACGCTGACGTCCGTAAATCCTTACAACGGTGAGGTCCTGAAGACCTACGCGGAGATGACGCCGGCGGCGGTGGAAGCAGCGATCGAGGCCGCGGATACGGCGTTTCGGGTGTGGCGAGAGCAGAGTTTCGAGGATCGAGCGACGATTCTGCGTCGTGTGGCGGCGTTATTTCGCGAGCGCCGCGAAGCACTCGCCAGAATTATGACGCTGGAAATGGGAAAGAAGATCGAGGATTCGCGTCCCGAGATCGATCTTTGTGCCCGTATCTTTGAATACT
>JBMYUM010000081.1:0-12308 GCA_049605375.1 Phycisphaerae bacterium
CATCCTTCTCCCAGCCATAGGAGTAGAAGAAGAAGCTTCGAGCATGACCGCTCGTGACAGCCTGATCGATGGCAGGAAAGGTCAACGAAACCGCATCACCGGCATTGGCGACGACCACCTTGCCATCAACGCCGGCTACCAGGGACATGACATCACCATATCGGGTACACCATCCCTGTGGCGTGGTGCGCCACGGTGGCGACGGCAACGCTTCATCGAAGATCGGCGTCGTCGGGTGCAACGGCGCGCGCGAAACCAAAGGAGAAAAACCACGATAAGCCAGCGATGCCGAAGATGGCTGGAGCCGCGTTGTCTTCACGGCATCTCCAGCATAGCGCGTGAACAGAGCCACCCTGTCCCATCGGAGCTCGAACGTCGTCGTCAGTCGTAACGCATCAAATCCGTCCGGCACAACGCCGTTGAGATCGACAAGAATCGTCTTGGTCTTTCCGGCAGGCATCCCGACGACCACATCCAACGCCTGCCACTGGCCATCCACCCGAGCCTCAAATGTTGGCGGTATTACCGGGTAGGCACGCTGTTGCGACAGCGCGATGTTGGTACTGGCATCGCCGTATTGAAGCCACCCGGTCAACGCAAGCCAACGATGCGCATCGGTCGGCATCGAATCAAACGTCATCGTCAGCGAGAGCGGTTCGCACATACCGCGATACGGCGGCGGAAGTGGAGAGCCGGATGGCGCAAAGACACCGTCGATCGCCAGCATCGCTTTCGTTCGATCGATACCATCACTCGACTCGACCAACACTGGCAAAAGCGGAGCCGCTAAAGGAATGAGCTCCGAATCCGGAAAGGGAGCCGGCATGAGTTTGTCCGTGGTGTGAACCTCAACACCCTCAGGATGGTCGACGGCAACCAGCTCAACCCCATCAAGATAGAGCACCTCACGGAACTCCTCGGAAACGGAAAACAGATACTGTCCATCTTTCAGCCCGACCTCGTCCGACGATCCAACGTAAACATACTCATCCGGATCAGCGGCCAGCACTTCACCGCGTCGAAGGGACAAACCAATCGGAGAGTTCCCAAGTATGTCGGTGACGAACTGAAACTCACTGCCATCCCAGGCATAAAGGAACGGGCAGGAGCCGATCGCGACGTTCTTCTCGACAATCAAAACCGGCTCAGCAACCGGGAGCCCGATCTCGTGATCGACGACACCGTTACCCCATAGCGTCCTCAGACTGTCAAGCTTTGCCGTAGCACCAACACCGAACTCTACATAACCCGTGGCACCGGTGGCACGCGCGGCGAGCACATCCCCAACACGAATCTGCAATTCGGTATCAAACCCGCTCGGATTGGTCTTCAGGGACTCGAAAGAAACGCGCAGCTGGTTGCCACTCTGGTCGGCCTCGTTCTTGATCAGTTCGACATCTTGCTGCTTCGAAAGGCCTATCAAATCGGAGTCACCGTCAACGTCCCAATCCAAAGCATACATCACACGGGCGTCCCCAAGTGCACCCGGCGGACGATGACCAAACGCCTCCGTCGATCGAGCTGTTGGATGCCCGGCATCGCGAAGGATAACAAGGTGACCCTTCTCGGCTTCCGCAGGTGGTGACTTCGAATCGTATAAGAGAACGTCAAGCCAACCATTGTTGTCGTAGTCAAACAGCAACAAACGACTGGCCACATGCGGATTCTCGCCGAGCGAGATCGATGCAGCCTCGACACCGGAATCAAGTGCGACGGCTACAACCTCCCCCCCCTTCAACAGGATCAATTCCATACGACCATCATTGTTCACATCGTTGATCGCGAAATCCATGACGCCGTCATACTGCCGATCACCGAGCTTGAAGGAGCCGACCCGGTCATTTCGAAGCTCGCGAATCGTGCCATCGGCAAGATGCACCAGGAGGTCGATCGCAACATCGCCTTCGAAATCACAGGCATCAATACCGATGACGCCCGACAGAGCAGGAATGCCAATCGTTGCCGACACATCTTGGAACGTTCCGTCACCGTTATTTTGCATCATGGACAAGCCGGTGGCACCACCGAGCGCGAGGTCCAGGTCCCCGTCATGGTCGAAGTCCACCCAGCGCGCAACATCCGCTGACAAACCTGCCAGCTTCGCACGCGACGTCACATTCTCAAATCCACCGTCGGCCGTGCGTTCCAACAGGGCAAGACTACTTTCCCCGATGAGCAAGAGGTCGTTGCGACGGTCACGCTTAGGGTTGTATTTCTCGCCATCCGGTACGGCGTCATGAAAATCACCAACCACACTGGCTCTCAAACCAAAACCTGGCGGCACAACACCCTCCAGCGTACGCCCTTTGGACAGGTCCTTTCCTGATCGAATATCGAGGTCTCCCTTGTCGGTGACCAGGACAACTTCATATGTGCCATCAGGATGGGCCTCGAGAACCGCAAGACCATTGACCGATTCAATCTTCAGCACTTCCTTCGTGAACGAAACCGGCGCCGGCTTTTCGCTGCCGATGGGCGGTTGTGCGGTCGTAGCACCGCCGGCCCCCAATTCGACGACCATGTACCGGCACGCCTCAAGCAAAGATTCCGCACCACCGTTGTCACCGAAGACCTTCTTCAACCGTGTGAACTCCCGCATATGAAAACGGAACTTCTCCATATCACGGTCTCTTCGTGCATAGTTGGCCAGCTTGTAATGAGCACTGACGTGGAGAGGATCCAACTCCAGCACACGCTCCACGTGAGAGATAGCCGATTCCGTTTTCTCCAGCGCCTGTTCGACAATAGCCAGCTGAAAATGAAGAACCGGTTCATCCGGATCACCCGTCACAGCTTTTTGCAGATAGGTACGAGCGGTTTCGAATTCCGTCTGCTTCTTATGACACAGGCCCATCATGTAATTCGTCCCGACATCGTCCGAATTGAGTTTCAGGGCAGGCTCCAGCGCATCCTGAGCATTCTTGGCATCCGAACGCAACAGGAACGCTCGAGCCAGATTCCGGTGGGCAGCCGCGTTGTCGGGAGAAAGGGCAACGGCATGCTGGAACGCGGCAATAGCCGGCTCCGACTGACGATTCTCATAATGCGCAGCACCGACATTCGCATAGTGAGCGTAGCTATTGGAATCGACCGCTCCACCACCACTTGTCGTTCCACCGCCCGTTGTTCCGCTCGACGCACCCCCTGTCGCTCCGCCACCAGGAACGCCGGCAGGTCCCGTCATCCGAAACATGACGATAACGCCCACCGCCAAGGCAACGACCAGCAAGACACCAACCAAAGATCGCATGTTCAGGACTCCAACAGACCGCACCGGAAACCGCTCCAGATCATCCCATCCTATCGCCTGCGATTTCAGGTGTCATGCCGCCGCCTCACAGACACCGATCGACGACCTCGCATCGTCATGAAAGCCATGTTCCGGTACCATACGGAGCATGACGTCTGAAACGCCAAATCTCGCAACGCCAAGCTGGATGAACACGAAGGGGTGGGACGTCCTCGTTCTCGGCGTGGCAGCCATTGGCGTCGCGCTGATGCGACGCGCCGCGTTCGATGTGCCGCTGGAGGCCGACGAATGCAATTACATTCTCATCGGCCGACGCCTGCTCGAGGGCGGAAAGCTCTACGTCGACGTGTGGGACCACCAACCACCAGGAATATTCGCCATCTTCGCCGGTATCATCGCACTCTTCGGTGACGCCGATTCCACCATACGCTGGAGCGCGACCGGCGCCACCATCATCTCTCTGTTTCTGCTCTACAACCTCACAAAGAGACTCGCGAGCCCCGGCTTCGCAGCGTGGGCGTGCTTGCTATTCGTGCTCGTTTCCAGCGATCCAGGGACCGCAGGCGACGGCTGCAATCGTGAAGTCTTCATGAACGTCTTCGTGCTCGCGGCCTGGCTGTTCGCATCCTACGGACGACCGCGAGCCAATGAACCCCAACACGCATCCAACAGCACCCTGTTCCTGGTTCTCGCCGGCGTCGCCCTGGGCATCGGATCGACCATCAAAACCGTACTCGCCATGCACTGGCTGTTCTTGACCGGCTGGATTGTCCTGGAATTCCTGATGCAATCACGTAGCCCGCGCCAGGCGGCCAAGGCATTCGTTCTCATGGCCGCCGGTCCTTCGCTGATTTGGATCCTGGTTTTCGCTTACTTTGCTGCAACCCAAAGACTGACCCTTTTCGTTGATGCGGCCTTCTACTTTAACCTCAGCTACAGCGAGGCCGACGAGAACTTCATAAGCCGCTTCCTCTACTTCTTCTCGCCGGAACGCCACCCGTTCGTCTTTCGCAGCGCCTTGCCGCTTTGGATCGGAACCATCGCCGCCGCTGCATGGCTCGTAATCCGATTGATGCAACGCCGCGACTCATCCATACGCGCCGCACTCGCCTTGCTGGTTGGCTCCTATGCCGCAGTCTGCCTTCCCGGACGCGCCTGGCCTCACTACTACTACCTTATGATTCCCGCCCTGATCATGGCCGTCACAATCGCTATGCATCAGCTGACGCTGGCTGGAAAATCGAAAGGAATAAGAACGGCCGCACTCGCTACTATGCTCCTGATCACAACGGCAACGGCATGGAGGGAATATCACTGGTACCTCAATCAGCCCCCGTTCGGGATCACGGTAGCTCGATACAACTCTCGCGATTTCTGGGCCAAGGGGATTGGAGAGAAAGTGGCCGCCGTCACCGACAGCAGCGATCGGATCTTTGTCTACAGCAACGATCCCGGCATGTACTACTACGCCGGCCGGCAACCCGCCTCACGCTTCACCATGGTAACAGGTCTGCGCGATGGCTATTCCGGCGTAGACGACCGTCGCAAGACGTTGCTGAAGGAACTGAGCAACAACCCACCACGTATGATCTTGGTGCAGGTAGGCGAGCCCGTGTTCGATGGTTGGCCGGATTTCCTTGCCCAAAACTATGGACCAGCAATCGGTGTCGACCGGCATGATAAGAAGGACTTCGTGATCCTGGCCGTGTTCGCGCACAAGTCGAAACCCGTTGAAGCCATCGACTGGGAATGGCACCGGCGGGAAGTCGGTGGCTGGTAAACGACCCTTGATTGATCAGCACCCCCGACCGACTCCTCAGGTTGAGCTGGCCGTCGCACCTTCGGCACAATTCGCGCCACTGGACGTTTTACCTTGATCCGTTGATTTCCCCGGCAACGGCGGCGGGGCACCCGGAACGGCGGCCTCGGCATCCTGCATCCGCGCAGCCAACTCCTGAAACTGAACCTCGCACCGACGAAAAGCGGCAATGACAGCAGGATCAAACTGCGAACCCGACTCGCTCAAGATGATCCCCGACGCCTTCTCATGCGAAAACGCATCCTTGTAGGATCGCTTTGTCGTCAACGCATCGTATACGTCGGCCACCGACGCGATCCGCGCGGACAACGGGATGTGCTCACCGGCCAGACCCGACGGATACCCGCCTCCGTCAAATCGCTCGTGGTGACAGCGTGCAATATCTTCCGCCATACCAAGAAAAGCCACGCCGGGCGCCTGGTCGCGAATGTGACGGATCGCCTTCGCACCGTAGTCCGTGTGCGTTTTCATCTGATCCATCTCATCGTCGGTGAGCCGCCCCGGCTTACGAAGGATAGAATCCGGGATGGCCACCTTACCAATATCATGCAGCGGCATCGCACGACGCAGGTCTTCAATGAAACCCTGATTCAACTCATCTTCAAACTCGCATCGCGCCATCAGATCCTGCGCGAGAATCATCGCATACTCCGTAACGCGGTCGAGGTGCTGGCCGGTATCCGTATCACGCCATTCAGCAAGAGTCGCCAGCGCCAACACAATCGAATCTCGAGCGCTGTCGCGGTCGCGACGATGGAGAAGGTCACTGATCGATGAACCGGCCAAGTTGGCAATGACGTCGAGATACTCCAGATCGTGGGACGAGAAGGGGCGCCCCCCAATACGACCACAGAGGAAAAGGACACCCATCATCTTTGATGAGAAAAGCGGCTTGGAAACAGCCGGATACTCCGTCACCAACGACGTTACAACCTCCGATGCCCGATCTCCGCCCGCAGCCTCGCCCGTCACCGCGTCCAACAGCCCCAGTGAAGACGAACGAAGATCTTCCGGTGATTCGACGGCCAGCGTCTGACCGGAACGGAACGTCTCGCCGAAAAACGCAGATTCAACCGAAACGCCGCCCTTAGGAAACGCTGATTCTTCCAAGCCATGCAGGGCAATGGGACAAAGCAACTCAACGTCGTCATCCGGAAGCAACAGTGCAAGATGACGGCACCCGGTCAACTCCGCGGCAGCCACAACCGTTTGCCGCGCAATCTCATCCACCTCGGTCGCATTGGAAAGTGCGAAGGAAAGCTCCAGGAGAATACCAAGCGAACGAGCCTGCTCGCCACGAACTTCGTTGCTCTTGGCAATAGCCTCATTCCGATGAATCAGCTCAATACGCGTCTGATTGAGCGTCACCATCGACTTGACGCGCAACGCCAGTTCGGCCGTCCGGAAGGGTTTGGCAAGATACTCGTTGGCCCCCGCCTCAAACCCTCGGAGAATGTCATCCTCGGCATTCATGGCACTCAGCACGATAATCGGCACATCCTTCGTCGCCTCATGCGCGCGCAGTCGACGCGTACACTCCAGCCCGTCCATTCTCGGCATCATGATATCCATGATGATCGCGTCGGGCGGTTCCGACGTTGCCATCTCGTAGGCCTCAACACCATCACAAGCCTGGAGCAAACGGTAACCCCTGTTGTTCAGACAGGATTGGCACAACGTTCGGTTGGTCGGACTGTCGTCGACGATCAGTACCGTCGGTTCCCGTGCTTCAACTTGAACTTCCGGCACACAGAGATCAGCCCCGAAAGGATCAAGGCTCTCACCGGAAACCACGTCCGGCGCAATGGCAACTTGCTGAATGTCCGCAACAATATGAGGTGTGGACGCTGGAGTAACCCCTGCATCAACGTCATCGCATTCGGTTGTACCGATCCCGCCTGTCGATCCATCTTCCTCAACAGCCGGCTGTTCTGTCGATTCAACAACATCCTGCTTTTGCAGATCCTGAACAACGAGTCTATTCTTCGTCTCGTCCGTCACGTCCGCTGCGCTGGAAGATGTACCCGATGTTGCTGCGCGATTGTCAGCTTCGTCAAGATCGAACCCGCTACGCAGAACTTCCCGTTGCAACTCCGCAAACGCGGCCCCGATAGACTCAATCTCGGATGCCAACTCATCGCTGAATCCATCTTTGACCAGATTCTCGATCAGCATGGAGTGTTCTTGCAAGACCTGCGCCGAAACCGTCGACGCCGCACCGCGAATGCTGTGAGCAGCCCGCTCGACCCCCGATGCGTCGCCGGTCTTCATCGCCGCGTCAAGTTTCGCAATCAACTCGGGAACCGATCGCAACATCGACTGAAGAACTTCCCCCAAGAGCTCGCGGTCACCACGCAAGTTCGACAACGCTCGCTCAATGTCGATGGGTTTCAACGCGGACGGTTGAAGTTCAGCCGTGGCGTAATTCGAGACATCGGACGCCAGTTCAAGTTTCGACTCACCATCATCTGACTCAATGGTGTCCGCGGCAAAACGCTTCAATACGGACGCTACATCCTCAACCGTAAGCGGTTTCTGAAGCGTGCCGTCCATACCGGCAGCTTCACAGGAAGCCTCAACATCATCGCGGTCATGAGCCGTGAGCGCGACGATCGGAACGGATGCCCCCCCGTCCATCGCACGAATCTCCCGGCAGGCCTGCAAGCCATCGACCAACGGAAGTTGAAGGTCCATCAATATGAGATCAAACGTCTCAGCTGAGAATTTCTCCAGAACCGCTCGACCAGAATCCGCTTCGACAACGTCACACCCAATCGCATGAAGTATGCGACTTGTCACCATGCGGCTGACCCAATGATCTTCCGCAAGCAGGATGCGCGCGCGTGCGCAAATCCCCTTCAAACCGGTACGCGCAAGCGTATCTGGCGCAACTCGACGCTGTTGCATCGATTGCAGCGCCGACACCAGTGCGCGTCGACGAAGCGGGCGAACCACCACAAGCGCATGCTCCATCCCTTTCGGAGACTGTGCATGCAGCGCATTCAACGATCGGACCAGAATCACCCGCGTCCCGCAGGCCGTTGCCAGTTCGCCAATCTGACGAAGCAGATCCAAGCCACCTTCATCCGAGACACCATCGTCTAGAATAAGGACGTCGAAACGGCTTCGGTTTGTCGCCGCCTGCTCAAACCGTTCGACCACCTGATCAGCTCGACCGACACTGTCCGCCTCGCCACCAAACTCATGGATCCATCGCGAAACAATCTCGCGATGGGAGACGTTTCGATCAGCAACCAGGATCTTCTGCCCGGATAGATCCGCATGATAGACGCCCGATAGACTGCTATCCGTCAGAAGCCGCGATGAATCAGGTAGATCATAGGTCAACCGAACAGTAAACGTACTGCCCAGACCTGGACGACTCGTCACCTCGATGGTGCCCGACTGAAGTTCCACAAGCTTCCGACAAATCGACAGACCAAGGCCGGTGCCACCAAAGTGACGCGTGGTAGACTCGTCCGCCTGCGCATAGGACTCAAAAATTCGTGAGAGCCGATCTTCGGAGATCCCGACACCCGTGTCTCTTACCTCGATGCTCAAGGTGACGTTGTCTTCTCGTAAGATCTCCGGCATCATCCGGACAAGAACTTCACCCTCTTCGGTGAACTTGATCGCATTACCGACGAGATTGATCAACACCTGCCGGAGCCTTGTCGGATCGCCGGTCACCAGGGCCGGAACGTCATTCGCAACGTCCCCTGAAAGCACCAGGTTCTTGCTCGACGCCGAGTGACCGAGAATCAACAGCACTTCATCAACAACAGCGATCGGGTCAAACGGCACACGCTCAAGCTCAAGTTTGCCGGCCTCGATCTTACTGAAATCCAGGATGTCATTCAGAAAATCAAGAACCGACCGCGTGCATTCATGAACCGTATCGAACAGCGTGCGTTGCGCCGGTGGCAGATCACTTACCAACGCAAGGTCGGTCATTCCGAGAATGCCATTCAGCGGAGTTCGAATGTCATGACTGACATTCGCCAGAAGTTCACCCTTCCGACGATTCTCACGGTGCGCCTTTCTCACTTCCACACGGGTGTGATTCAATGAGCGGCGATGGGCTAGCGATTCACCAAGCTGTTCGCCCACGACCGCCAGGAAGGCAAGCCGGCCGGGAGGTAGAAGTTCCGAAGAATTGGTCGCCAGTTCCACAACCCCGGAAACGACGTCATCATGGACAATCGGAACAGCAACGAATGCGCGAACACCATTCGCCATCGCCGCAGGTCGCCGCCGAAATTCAAAATCCACGTCCCGTTCATCCGACGTGTGGAGCAAATATTGAACGACTTCGCCCGTCGCCGCAGCATGACCGACCAGATCACGACCGGCCTTGTACCGCTCCGACGAACTCAATTGGCAAAAGGGCTGAAACTCATCCCCGTCCAGGCATTCCCAGGATCGATTGGAAACGAACTCACCGGCATCAGGATCGTTTACATAGATGTGACCGATCGGCCAGCCGACGTGCCGCGCCAAACGACGCAGGACGGATTGCCACATCGCCGGCTCATCCAGCTCGCGTCGCGAAACACGCTGCACATAGAGCAGCAACCGCATGTCTCGCTTGATAACGGTTGCCTGAGATGATGAGAACGCTGTTCCTGCGTTCGGGTCAACCGGATCAACTGATCGCCCCATCAACAACTCAACGAGAGTGCAACTACGCTGCAGCAGATAGACAAGAAGAGCGACAATGATCCCGAAGGCCGCTACGCCCCCCCAAAGGAAATTGCCCGCGAACACCACCACGCCAATGAGCGCGATGGCAAGAACGCCGACGACATTGAATACTGACGAACCACCCGGAAAACGCATGAAAAACCCCTGGGGTATCCGGTGCAACACTTACTTATAATCAAGGGGAGGGAGCAACCAGAACGCCGTCACGTCAACCACCCAGGACGGTGACACCGCAAAACGCACGGAGTACCCGGGAACCCAATGCAGGTTCGTCCACAAAGGAGTATCGACACGAGAGCCATACGCCTGAGTTGGGGAATAACTGTTACCGGATCAAAGAAAAATCGTCAGGCGTGAACGGAACACAACATGATGCGTATGTGTCCGTCGGAAAGGAATGCCAAAATCATGACACCACGATTATCGGCCATCAAAATCGTGAGTTCGACGCTTGTAGACCAAACGCCCCTCTTCCGGTGTGCACCTCCGAAATCCGAAAAGGTGAAATATTTCGTTGGTTAGAAAACGGGCAATGCGTGGATTGGCCAATAAAACCCCCGATTGCTCGGGGTGACGAACAATGCCAGGCAGTAACGGCAGGAGATAGTCCGCACGAAGGCGCCGCAGCAACGCCGACAGCGTCAGCCAGAAACGCCGAACCGGACGGGCCAGGAAGAAGCCATCACTTCCCTGTCGCTGATAAAGCGGAAGGATGATCTGACCATCCACCGGTGCAGCGACCGGGCCATGACGATCCCGTCCCAGAATCTCACCCATTCGAACCGGTTGAAACGTCTCATAACCCGGCATCATCTCGAATTCGTCATGCGAACGAACGGCATGACGATACCGAACCTCGAGAATACGCGACAAACCGGCAGCCGAATCCTCCAACAGGTCGGCTGAACGCTTCACATGAGGCATGGAACCCGAACGAAGAATCGAGGTGCCACGCAAAGCCATCCAAATCGCAGCCTCGTGACGGTCAACCGAAACCAGGTCGTCGTGACGGCCGGCCTCGAATCCGACCGTCACGGCACCACGCTCATTGACATACTCCGTCACCGTTCCGCTCAGCTGTTCTTCCAATCCAAGTATAACCGGTACTGGGAAACAGCGCGAAAACGCCCGGTTGCGCAACGTATCCCCCATTAGCGCAAACGGAGCGCCATCAGCCGACGTAGTGTGCAGATCAAGGAAAAAGATGTCGCGACCGGTTGCAAAGAGCGGATCGATATGGGAAAGCAGATCGCGCTGCTCATCCGCCTCCGAATCATTGGCCTCATCGCTCCGAACGGCATCGAGGTCCCGCGGCGACCAGATGCGATTCAGATCACGATCTACAAAACGAACGCCCGCCGACAAGGCCGACAAGTTGCCAACCAGCCCCACCAGACGCCCGCGCATTGATGGCTGATGCTCGCCCAATGCGGCGAATACACGCTGCAGCGCCAAGACCCCACTTGGCTCATTCCCGTGCATACTCGCAATGCAAAGCAGAATGGGACCCGAGTGTGCCCCGTCAACATCACCAATGACGCGCCCCTGCGACAAGTTTATCGAACGAACATCGATGGTTCCCCGTGTCATCGATTGACTCACACTACCGATCCTCAAGATGCAGTTCCAGCAACTCCGCCGCAATCTGCAAGAAATCCGCATCCGTGAGAATACCCACAATGCGGTCGTCCTTCACCACCGGAAGACACGCGACTTTCTGTGTCCGCATCAGGCGAATCGCCTCGGTCGTCTTCGTCTCCGGCGTCACCGTAATCGGATTCCGCTGCATGATCTGACGCGCCGGAACAGGGTTGCCCCGGTCGTGCGGAAGATCATGAGCCAGGAATCGCAACAACTGACGATACGAAATCAAACCGACAAGCCGGTGATCATCGTCTTCAACCGGCACATGACGAATACGCTCCCAATCCATCAAGTTCGCCACGAGGTCAATCACCTCATCCTCGTGTACGCAGAACACGTCCGTCGTCATGTACTGCTCAACATGAAGGTAGCTCTTCTGCCACCCCCCCGCTTCCTGCAACCGTGCACAATCCCACTCGTGAACGGGACGCCCCTCCTGCTGACGCGCCCACATGGCCGCCGTTAACGCGATCAGCTGCTCACTCCGGGATGATTTCTTGCGCAGCTTGTTCAAAGAATCTTCCAACCAACGGGCACCGTTACGCCCCGTACTGACACGCGCCTCAATGATCGACAGGTAGCGATCAACGTCTCCTGAATCAATGCCCGACTTCTCCAAGCCCATCTGGGCCAGCGGCAGCAATTCTTTGGTGATCAACTCAGCCGATGGAATGCGACGGTCATCCATCCACTCGAACTGAGCGTCCAACCCCAGCCGCGCCGCAGCCAGGAAATTCGACTTCGCAACGTCAAACTCCATGACCTCGGTTATATCGCCGTACCGCTCGATCAATCCACTGATCAAGCCGTAATAGAATGCCGCGTTCGCCACTTCGTCCACGATCGTCGGCCCCGATGGCAACACGCGGTTCTCAATACGCAAGTGCGGCT
>JBMYUM010000082.1:0-12305 GCA_049605375.1 Phycisphaerae bacterium
CCGTTCAAGAGAATCAAACTGCCGCAATCGATATCAATGCGAACAATGGTGAAGGCGGTGCCACAGATGATGGGGTCACCTACGGGCTGACCGGTGGGGCCGACATTGCACTGTTCAATATCGACAACGCGGATGTTGCTGGATTGGGCCCCCGTCGAGAGGCTCTGATCACACGGATAGTCCACGAGCACTTCGGCGGTCACAGCGGTGCGCGGTTCGACAAGTCCTGTCGTTGTGCCTTCGAACTGCACCCACGGCTCAATGGCCTGCAGGAGAAACTCGACGGGAGTGTCCGTGACGTTGGTGACCTGAATGACAAATCGATCGTCATCTCCGCGAAGGAGCGATCCCCAGACCCCGCTCTCCTGGTAGTTGCTGAATGGCTCCACGCGCAGACGTGCGGGGTTGGTGTGAGCGATTCGGAATCCGGTCGCCTGATCGACGGCGTCCGCCTCACGGATCACCCGTTCGGAGGTTGCCAGAAAACCAGCGAGGCTGTTGAAGGCTCCACCCCGTACCCATCGATTCTCGTTCCCGGTATCGCCCTGCATCCACTCCCAGACGTTTCCACTGACGTCATGAAGTGAGTAGGCGTTATCCGTCGGATTTGTCGGACCGTCGACAAGTTGCTGTATGCCGTCGAAGAAACCGACCGGAGACGTGCCACCTAACTGACACTTGAATTCATCTTCGAAAGGGTCGCCACTACATCGAAAGTTTGCGTCTGCGCCGGTAATGGCATCTCTGCCGAAGCCGTAGACAGCGTCGAAGGCCAATGCCCCGTTCGCGGATGATGCCGTGGCGAACTTGGACCATTCGTTGTACGGTGAAACGGTTCCGTCGCTTTCGTCCAGGGGCAGTCGGTATCCCCAAAGCAGCAGTAGAGCGTCATACTCGGCGTCGGACATCGATCGAATTTCCCAGTCTTCGGGCGAAATCGTGATGGGACGCCAGGACGTCAGCTCTTCGTTGGTTCCTTCGCCATAGATTCGTTGCTCAGATGGCAAGCCGGCTTCCAGCGTCAGCCAATTGCAATACTTAAGTGCACCATACCAGGAGACGCCTGTCACCGGATGGTACCGATAGTCGAACGGTGAACTCAGGACACGGTATTCCCCCTCAGCAAACTCGATGCCGGGATTGATGGCAGGATCAAACAGCTTTTGCTGAAGATCTTCGTCCGCTTCTCCCCGTTGCCCGTTGACGGTGTCGTTGATGAACACTTCCCCGGTCGTCTCGTCGAAGAACATGTATTGACCACGGAAACCTCCAAGATCGGCCAGTGCGTCATTCAGGAATTCAACATAGAGCTCGTTCGTGACTTCGTAGCGCCCAATTCGAAAGGAGTGTTCGGGGCCATCGGCGAGCGTATCGGTTGCAGGAACTTCTACGGTTTCAAATCGTGGATCCGTACCTACTTCAAATAGCACGGCACGGAACGTCGATGCCAACAACGTGTCATTGGGCGCGTTCGGATCGAAACTATCGAAGCAGATTTCTGCCTGGTAGGCATTCTGTGATAGTAAGGGCGCAATCAATGGGTCTGGTTCAATTGTCACCGTACGGGTGCCTTGCGGCAATTCGATGATGCCGGCCTCCGGTTCGATTTGTAACCAAGAGAGCGCCTGCCGGGGTTCGGCATCGCAATCGACGGCGAGCGATGCACGCCATTCCAGAGGAAGCAGACCGGCGTTTGTTACGGTGTACTCAATCGATTCCGGTTCGAAGGGACCACCGCGCAGCCCCGTGAATTCCAGCCCCTCTTCCGGTTCAACCTGCAAGGCGGTAATGGTAACGGATACATCTCGGGTAAGTTGGTAGTCTCCGGAAGAGAGGCGGAGCGCAACTTCATATGTGCCTTCCGCCAGGCGTTCTACATCCGGCGTTGTTTCAAGACGAAGGGTTGTTGTTTTCTGGGGCCTGATGCTTCCTTGCGTGGAGGATATGCGCAGCCAGTCAACCGAATCATCCGGGCTGATCGGCTCGACCGTAGCCTGCCATTCGACCCAGTTATCCAGCAGATTCTTGATCGTCACTTCGAAACTGTCGGGGGTGGCCTCGCTGCCGGCGGACGCGGTAAAGGCGAGTGGCTGTTGCGCCTCTATGGAGAAGATTGGTTGAACATTGACGGAAACGTTCTGTTCGTGCAAATCGCCCGTGCATTCGTCCGTGATTTGGATTCGCGCCTGCACGAGACCGGTGACTGGTTCTTCTGATTCCAAGGCAACAGCCAGGGCTTCCAGATCGAATGTCACGGGCAAGGCATAAAAGAGCTCGGGCTGCACTTCGAATGACGTTGGTGACAGTTCCTCTCGCAGCGTCACCCAATCGAGTATTCCAGCATCATCGACATCAAGAGCGCGTGCGGTGACGTTGATCGGCAGTGCGCTGGCGTTTGCGACTTGAAGTGTGGTCGCGAGAACGGAGGATCGATAGACCCTCTCCATTGCACCACTCTCTGTCGTTTCGATTGATGCCGGCGTGGTGATGTCGAGCGTTACGGGCAGCGTTTGGTTGCTTCCATCGGCCAGGTCGGTAAACGTGATGGCAGCTTCGTATGTACCTGCTGCCAAGGGCGTATCGCAAGAGAGCGTGACAGCGAACGGAATCTGAAGTGATGCATCTGGATCAACTGTCCACATGTCGGAGTCCGCCGGCAAAAGCCAATTCGCATTTGTCGAGATCATCAGGGAAACGGATTGCCCGGTGTAGTTCTCGACCGTAACCGAAACTTCACTCCCCAACTCTTCCTGATCGCTGTTGCGCGTGACGTCGTAATGACCTCCCCATGGGCCGCTGATCGTCAAGCCGCCCTGCGGCCTGACATACAATGCGTGCGGGACCGCTTGCGCGACTCGAAACCCGACGTTGGCCTCCGCTGAATCGGCAAAACGAAACGTATCAAAACCCAGCGACGCGAAGGTGTTGCTGCTCAGATATGAGCCGCCTCGTGTACGACGATCGCCGAATTCACCGACGACTTTTTCCTGCACCCACTCCCAGACATTCCCGGTGATGTCGTACAGACCGTATGCGTTGTTTGTATCGTTGGTTGTCGAACCGTCGCTCAACAGGCTGACACCGTCGAAGTGACCAACGGGCGTAGTGCCACCAACCTGGCACTTCACCGGATCTTCAAACACATCGCCGCTGCAGCGTATGTTGGCGTCAGCGTTTTCGATCTGATTTCGACCGAATCCATAGAGTGCCTGAAATGTCGCCGGATCGCCGAATGCCGCGGCGGCCTTGTACCATTCGTTGAAGGTATTCGGGTTTCCGGCACCGCCATCCATGGGCAGCCGGAATCCCCACAATTGAATCAGGTCTTCGCGTTCGGCGTTGTTCAGTCCTCGTTGTGCCCAGCTGGAAGGCGAAATCGTCGCCGGTCGCCAGTCGTCAATGTTGGCGGCGGTGGTCTCGATATAGGCTTGTTCGTCGATACCCCATCCTGCTTGCAGGGTCAGCCAGTTGCAGAACTTGGTGGCACCGTACCAGGTCACGCCGACGACGGGATGCGCGCCATATCCGAATGGCCCGCTGGCAAGCTGGAAGTTCTGGCCGTCAAACGTGACGCGCCCACCAACGGATGGGCGAAAGTAGATTCGCTCCGGATCACAAGGCGTACCACCGATGGAGCCTGTGGCACCATTGCTCACACAGACGTCGCCGGTGTTGGCGTCCACGTAGATGTATGCCCCGGACGGATCGTCGGGGTGGGCGAGCGCATGATTCAGAAAGGCCACGAACTGCTCATTGGTCACTTCGAACTGACTGATACGAAAGGTGTGTGACGGGCCGCCCGGTTGGGTGTCGGAGGCCGGCACGACGATCATCTGGTCGAGAAGAGCGCTGATCGACGGATGCAGATCACCTTGCTGTGCAGCAACGTTCGTGACGAGCCACCCCATGCACAGCCATGTCAGTAGGCATGCACCAGCGCAGGAATTGCGGCGGCTCTGGCGGAGCGCTGATACGCCCGTCTTGTTCACCATGTCTGTTCGCCTCCATGCGATTCACTGGTGCACGATCCTCATGCACCGCTCCCCTGAGGTTCTGCGGGAGTTCGGGACGCGTGCGACCCCCTATCGCAAGCGAAGATCCGCGAGATTTCCGGCGTTGAATCCGGCGGCATCGAACCACCCATCATTCAACGAGGAACAACGCAGACTCATCCTATTTTATCGGAAAACAGGGGAATTCAGGATTAAGGAAGCAGGGAATCCGTGCTGATCAGGTGTCCAACCGGGTGAATTCCTTCACGTCGAACGATCCACCGCGGGGCCCGCCACCACTCCGCAGGTACATTCGGGTGTACCCCCACTCGGCGTCGAAAATCACACGCATGATCGGTTTTCCGGATCGGAACGGGCCTTTTGGGTCGGCCGCGTTGTCGAGGTCCATCTGAAGGACGTTGAAGACACCTTCGACCGAATAGAGGCTCCATTGGCTGGACGCCGGCACGTTGCCGTTCACCGTCACCTCGTGGACAATTCCGTTACGGCAAAGTACGTCATATTCGTCCTTGTTCATTTCGTAACGGATGCGGTAGTTCTGAATGTCGGCCTGCTGCCAGCGGCCTCTTGCCGCTTCTAGGAGCTCGGGGGTGAGTCGGTCCATCGCCTGTCGGGTAAGCACGACCGTCACCACGATGCCAACAACAAATGCACCGGCAGCGAAGAGCCAAATCTTCGGATCTGCCCAAACGCTGTTTCTTTTGGGTGCGGACGGTGCGGCGGAAGGTTCAGAAGCCATAGCCGAAGGCTCCCTGGACAAAGACCAGTGCGTTTACGATTCCATGGACCAAAGCTGCGATGATGACTGCCTGCCGTACTTTTCCCATCAGTGGTCGACGGTTTTTCCGCGCCTGTTGCAATGCGTCTCGTAGCCCGGTCATGATGATCATCGCCATCAACAGATGGAATAGATATCCTATGCCAAGGCGATACGCAAGTTGCGTGGAGGGCATACCCGGATGAAGCACAAAGTAGTGGATGACGCACTGCGAAATCCAAAACAAGTGTGTCGTGATGATGATCAGCCCATTGACGACCAATGGTCGCATCGCAACGTGCCATCGATTTTCAATAAGCAGCCATGACGGTGCAGCCCGAAACACCTCCACCATGAACGGTCCCATCACTGCAAACGTGATGATGCCGGCGACCTCGGTCATCATGAAACCGCAGACGATACTCAAGACCAGTGCAAATATCGTCAAGGGAACAAAGAGTGACAGTACGGTGGCTGTTCCACTTTTGCCGTGCTCGGCCAGCCAGTCGCCGTACGTTAATTCACCAGGCCGAGGGGGCTCATAGCGTGGTGTCGAACCACATTCCGGGCAGGGTTGCCCGGTCATCAGGCCGCGAAGGTTGTATCCGCAATGCTGGCATTCCCAGTCGCGTTCGATGATCGAAGGCGGTCGCCCGGGCAGCATCGCCGGTTCATCAAACACGCTGTGACGAGCAATATCTTCATGCGTCGCCTTGGCTTGACGCTCGCGGGAAAGTTGCCGTTCAGCCGCTTCCTGGGCAGGGTCCGGTGACGCCTTCTCACCGGTAATGTGGGGCTCGGCATCGACGGAATGAAAGTTCTTACGTCCCATGATGACGATTATGCTCCGTTAGTCGTCATCGCAACTGGTTGATCGCTGTCTGCATCAACACGAACGGCTGTACCATAGGCGTACATTTCCACCATAGCCGCAGGCCTGTTCTTGCGCATCATGCCGATGTTGCTGCTTTCGAATCTGACATTGATGACAGCATTGGCCCCCATCTGCAGCGCCTGGTCTTTCATCCGCAGTAGCGCTTCCCGACGTGCACGTTCCATGAGTGATTCAAATGCGCGCAGCTCTCCGCCGATCAGCTTACGCAGCGTCGTCACGAACGTCTTGAAGTAGTCCGAAGCAATGACGACCTCTCCGGTCACAAGCCCCATGGAGTGCATATGCCCATGCGGAACGGAGCGGCAGTCGTTGACGAAGATGTGTTCGACCTCGGCTTCCCTGCGAGCAAGGCGTCGATAATGACGTCGCTCGTTGAAGCCGCCGGCAAAAATGCCGACGCACAGGAAAATGAGAATGGGTAGGAACTGCAACCAGAGGAGACTCACGGCGTGCCCTCTTCAACGACGACAGCAGTTCCGTAAGCATAGAGCTCAGCCGCGCCCTGCGTCACCGCACTGGTGGTGAAACGAACGTTGAGGACCGCATTGGCTCCAAGTTGTTCAGCCTGGGCCATCATTCGTTCCAGCGCCTGGCGTCGGGCCTCGACCAGCAGTTCCGTGTATCCGACAAGCTCACCGCCAACGAGATTTCGCAGACCGGCGGCGAAGTCTCGACCGACATGCTTGGCTCGGATGGTGTTGCCTTGCACAAGCCCTTTGGTTTCAACGACCCGGTAGCCGGGAATAGTCTCAATGTTTACAACAATCACGCGATACCCTCATGTAACTGTGCCTGAGCGAGAACAGGAACGAAATCTGAGTTCGACAAGCATCATGCTACCCGTTCCGAGAGAGCGGGCCTAGTCAAAAGAGAGGTGCGGTTTATAGCCCGTCTGGCAGGAAGGCGCACAAAAAAACGCGCTTCCCCCCCGTGGGAAAGCGCGACGGTATGTTGTCATCCAATGGTTGGCGTACGACAGACGTACTACACAATTTTACGACACAGTCTTACGACACAGTCCTTTGACACAGTCTTATGACTTAGTCGTTGCTCTCGGCCGGCTTGTAGTCGCGCTTCGGCGGCTTGACCACGAGCCCCATTCGGATGGCCTTGGCCGATACCTTGATGCGACAGACCTTTCCGTCAATCACGGCACGCACGCGCTGAATGTTGGGCTTGAACTTTCGCTTGGTGATCCCGGTCGTCTTGACCCCGACACCGCCGAGGTACTTGGCCTTACCACGACGAGCGTACGAACGCCCCGAGCGGGTCTTCTTTCCAGTAAAATGACATTCGCGCGACATATCAACACCTCTTCACTGACTCAACGCCGATCGGCCCGATTGATGCCCAGCCGCTACGTGACGGCCGACAATTCAGGTCCGACAGCACATTTCAGTCGGATCATCGAAACATTCGAGAATCGACTAGGATAGCGAATCCGCCAGATCAGGCAACCCCGATCCGGCACTGGTCTTGTTCCGAGCCCGGTCACGTCCGTCATTCCTGATCCAGTCCCCGCGGTCTGCCGATTCACTTGTTGAAGCTGCGTCATCCAAAAACGTCCATTATCGGACGATCATGTTGCAATGACGGGCATCCTGGTACGTTATTCTCGTTGTGCAGATGGCGACACAAGACCAATCAGAAAAGGACCGCATCGAAAGCGTGGTGAAACGTGCCCAGGATGGCTGCGCCAACGCATTCGACGAACTGGTTGATGCCTACTCCTCGCGAGTTTATGGATTCCTGTTCCGACTGATCGGTCGACGCGATGAGGCGGAGGAACTGGCGCAGGACGTCTTCGTACGCGTTGTTCGGAGTATTCACGGCTACCAGGACCAGGGTAAATTCGACGCCTGGCTGTTTCGGATTGCATCAAATCTGGTCCGAGACCGCGTGAGAAAGCAGGTTCGAGCCCCGCGGATTCAACCGCTGATCAGGGATGACGACGAGTCGCCGAAAATCGAAGCGGTCGTTGACCCGATGCACCCGGCTCCTGATGAGGGGATGCGAAAAAGGGATGACGCGGACAAGTTGCAGCATGCATTGGCACAGTTGAGCGAGGCCGAGCGTGAAGTGATCATGCTGCGGCACTACAGCCAGATGAGTTTCCAGGAAATCGCAGAGGTGATGGAGACGCCGCTGGGAACGGCACTGGCACGCGGACACCGTGGATTGGGGAAGCTCAAGGAGCTGCTGGAGGAATAAGTGACGACACCTCACACACCAAAACCCGATGGCATGCCGGAAGAAGCATGGCTCGATGACGTGATGGCACGCCATCCGGTCGACGTGCCCGATCGTGAATCGCTTCGGCTTACCGTTCAGTATGCGGCCCAGGAGAGCTGGCTCGATTCGCAACTGGACGCCGCGCCGCCTGATATGGACGCTGACCTACCGGTACGTATCAAGGCACGGCTGCGCGAGGCGTTGAACGAATCGCCGGCCCCTGAACGCCCAGCAATCATACGCTTTCCGTCCGGGTGGTGGTTGCCCCTGTCGGCTTGTGCTGCTGCGGCGGCGTTGGTGCTGCTGACGGTTTTTGCCCTGCGGCCTACCCCGGACGAAGGTGCCAGCCCGTTGCCCCTGCTTTCACCACTGGCGACTGAGGATACTGAAGCCGCGCCGAACGAACTCACTGACTGGGAATGGAATGCCGGCGATGACCACGTGATGCTGGCTGTTTTTGACGAGGGTGCGGACGAATTTGCTGCTTCACTCGATGAAATAGATGCGGAGTTGGCATCACTCGAACGTGCCATGGATTCGGATATGTGGCTCGAGCAAACCGAACGACTGCCCGATGCACTCTTGCAAGAATTGGTTGACGAAAGCTCATCATGATCAGTGCCTGCAAACATCACTTCTCACGACCGATGGCCGAGCGCCCAGGCGCGCTATTCACCGGCATCGTGGCCATGCTGTTGTCGACTTCGTCAAACGTTGCATGGGCGTCCGGTATAGACAGCGCCCGCCCGCACCTCAACCAGCGTGCGGTCGCACTTGGCGTATCACCGGTCGAAGACTGGTCGGAGGATGACACGACGGGGCGTCCAGCGCCGCAGAAACGCCCCGCACTCGGTGCCTGGTTCCGACTTTCAATCGAAGAGCGTCAGGAGCTTCGCGCGTTCGTCAAGGCGAACTTTCCCGAGCTGGCAAAGCGCCTGAAGAATCGTAAAGGCGTCCCGATCTGGTTTCGCAAGCACGTCGGGCCGTTGGTTGAATTGATGAAAGCAACGGAAGCTGACCCTGAGCGCGGCCAGTTGATGATTCGCGAACGTCGTCTTGAGATGCAGATGCACATGCTGACGGAGCGCTATCGCCGCAACCCTCAACCCAAGCGTCGCCAGCGACTGGAGCGACAGCTCAACAAGGTTTGCCAAGAGTGGTATCAGGTTCGCCTTGAGCTACGCGGCATGATGATCAGTAAGCTCGAAGAGCGCGTACAGACGTTGAAACAAAAGCACCAGCGTTTCAAGGCGAACAAAAAGGAAATGATCGCCAGGGAAGTCCAACGTCAACTTCGACGAGCTGATGGGGACGCACCCGCGCCGACAGCCGATCCCAAGAACGAGCAGTCCCCTGTTCAAGCTATCCCTCAGAAGCAGTCGGACTAGAGCATTTTCAATCCAAGCGTAGCGTCTTGGCGATTCCTAGGAGCCGTTTCGAGAATAGCGATGCTCAAGCCCCGGGCACAAGCATGCCCGCGCCTCATCGTTTCACGATTCGGTCTTGGGCATGGCACCCGCTACGCTTGCATCGAAAGCGGACTAGTTTGATTCTCCGGGATCCACCATCGGCGGCGCGACCGGCAGTTGCTCTTCCGGTTGTTCTTCGACCGCGCGACCACGGGCCCAATCCGCTCCCTGCACTGCCTTGAGCCAGTATTCGTACGCTTTGATCACTGCGAGTCCCAACACCGTCTCAAACGGATATTGGTCGTTGTCGCCACGTTCCCCTGCCGCGACGCCGGTGAGAATCTCAATCGCCTGCTTGACGTTCGAGACCGCATAGACGTGGAACTTCCCTTCCCGGCAGGCCTCGACCACGTCGGTACGAAGCATCAGATCCGCCGCGTTCGCCTGCGGAATGATAGCCCCCTGGGTGCCGGTCAACCCGGCGTTCCGACAGGTATCGTAGAAGCCTTCAATCTTCTCGTTGGCTGCACCGATGGCGAGAATGTTGCCCACCTGATCGATGGCACCGGTCATGGCAATGTCCTGACGCAAGGCGATACCGGTTAACGCACTCAGCAGGCAGCACATCTCGGCGCCGGACGCGGAGTCACCGTCAATGCCACCGTAACTCTGCTCGAATGCAATCGAAGCATCAAACGCAAGCGGATGCTCCGTTCGCAAGAGCGTTCGAAGTAACCCGCCCAGGATATAGAAGCCCTTGGTGTGGACGGCGCCGCTGAGATTGGCTTCACGTTCGATGTTGATCACACCGGCTGAGCCGGGACCGATGGTAGCCGTGATTCGTGCCGGAAAACCGAACGTGAGTGGTCCTGCCTGTGTGACGGCCATACCGTTGATTTGGCCGATGGCATGTCCGTCGGTGCTGACCCTGATGGTTCCGCTGGCAAGCAACTCCTGGAAACGCCTCGACGGTAGGCTCGCGCGCTCGCGGGTGCGCAGCACCGCTGCTCGAACGTCGTCGCCCTGCACACGCTCGCGTTTGTCGGCACGTGTGACGAAACACGCTTCACGGGCAATGTCAGACAGGCGACCGAATCGGGTGCTGATTTTATCCTGCCGACCCGCAATGCGCGACGAATGCTCCACGAGTGCACCAACCGCTGACGGTTCAAACGGCAGCAGTTCTTCGTCACGTCCGATTCTCGCCAGCACGCGCGCGAATTGCTGCTGATTCTCGTCGTTGCGTTCAATCTCGCTTTCGAAGTCAGCCAGCACCTTGAACAGATGCGGAAAGTCGGGATCGTACGCGTCAAGCATGTAATAGAGACCTGCGTCGCCGAGTAGAACCACTTTGAGGTTGACGGGAATCGGTTCCGGCTTCAACGCGGGGCCGCCGAACGGTCCGTTCCATTCGGACGGCACGATTTCCAGCAGGCCGGTTCTCAACGTTCGAAGCAGAACCTTCCAGGCACCGGTCTCGCGAACCATTTCACGTGCTTCCAGGATGAGGTAGCCGCCATCGGCCCGCAGAATCGAACCCGCACGGATCATGGTGTGATCGGATCGATTGCCGGCCCCCTGCTGAATCTTGAAATCGATTGCACCAAGCAGGTTGCTGACGGTCGGCGTGTTCTCCACGACGATCGGGCAACCGTATTCCAGTTCCTGACTCGCCAGCGTATTCACCTCGTACACCGTGAAGTCTTCTTGTTCTTCCGGTGCGGACGCACGCCGGCTGCGGCGCGTCACCACGTCGTCGACCACTTCCTTGAGGAACACGGCCACACTTCGTTCCGGAAATGCCGCCTGAATGTCCTGTATGAGTGGGGTGAGCGTGTTTCGAATGACCTCTTCCTGCAACTCCTGTACAGCGCGACCGTATTCACGCCGGAGCGTATTCACCTGATTCATGACCTCACGAAGTGGACCTTGGAACTCGCTGATCTTCTTATCCAGCGCCTGCGCCTGTTCGTCCGTGATCGAACCTTCCTGACGCAGCTTCTGAAATTCCTCGGGCGGGAGCGGTCGCCCCTCCATGGTGGGCACGATCACCGCCTGCACAGACTGCCCAAGCTTCACGCTCAGCAAAGCAAGTCCGGCCTCCCGCAGCGACTGCTCAAACGGCCCGGTAACGCGATCCATCCGCTCCTGCGATTCGCGTTCGAGCATCTGCACAGGAATCTGCATACGCTCACTGGCAAGTGTCTTGTGCAAATCACTGCGAACGAAGTCAACGAATTCGTTCACACGCTCTTCGAACTCATAGGCTTTGCCGCGCGGAAGCGAAATCAGCCGAGGTCGATCCGGATGCTTGAAGTTATGCACATAACAGCGATCCTGCGCGTCGGGGCAATCAGGGCGAATATCTTCAAGCAGGCGACGGACGAGCGTCATCCGCCCAGTACCGGTCAATCCACGCACAAAGATGTTCTGCCCTTGGGCCTGCACGGCCAAACCAAACCGGAGGGAATCAAGTGCAATTTCCTGCCCAATGACACCTTCGAGCGGTTCAAGTTCATCGGTCGACTCGAAGGGAAAGGACTCCGCCGGACATGTCAGTCGCAACCGATCGATCGGTATCGGCTCCTGCGCTTCCGCGGCCTGAAGAACGATCTCCTCGAATTCTGCGCCGTTGCTGGTCTGCTCATCACTCATGGTTCGCAATCACTCATCATGTACAAATGGCATTCTCAAAACGCGAGCGTACCACTGAATTGACCATTCGAGTAGTTGTGGCGTTCGAGATTGTGTTCACTTGCCATCTTCCGTCCGGCCCCAGTCGAACGGAATGAAACGTGGATTCACCTACGTTAGCCAGGACAGGAGCAGGATGTCTCCGATTGCCCACATGCGGCATACCGCTTAATCCAGGCAGAAGTAGGCGGGGAACATGCCCGCGCTGACTGGCGGCGTGAGTTGGGGTTCAGACGGACGTAGTCGGGGAACATGCCCGCGCACGCCTCCGGCGTGACTTGGGCATGGCACCAGTATGCGGGGTC